>NZ_JACAXE010000049.1:0-14897 GCF_013391565.1 Acinetobacter sp. SwsAc6 | reverse complement strand
AAGTTGTTCTTCATAATCTCTTAATGATCTTCTTGCTGGTTCGTCACCAGCAAGCTAGGTCGGCTATATTACACTAAATTTATTTAGTGTCAACAAGTAATTCAAATTATTTTAAACTTATCAAATAAAACCAAACTTAATCAATTTAACCAAGTCTTTGTTTTATCAGAAGTTTTAATCTTCATCACCGCCGATGGATGTGCATTCTACAGCATTTCACATACGTTGCAAGCATGTTTTTAAAATTATTTATTTGAGTGATTAGTATTTAAACTTGTAAATACATAAGCAATTGATATGTATGGTTTATTTATTTTAAATTATTTTGCATTACTACTTTCTACGTCTAAGTATGCCAGTATCATTAGGGTTAATTCCTTCTTAAGCTGTTGTTCTGTAATAAGAAAATTATTATTACTCACATAGCGCATAATAGTAAAAAGCGTACTATTAATAATCACAAAGGATTTATTTTTTAAAATTTCAAAATTCCAATGTGAATAATAGCGATTAAACAGGTACATCCCCACTTCAAAGAAATGCTTTTCCAGCACAGCTGAAGCCTCGGATTGACTGTAGTGATGCCACTGTTTAAGGACTTCAATTAAAAAGCCTTGATCGGCTTTTAACGTGTCAAAACCAAATTGAATACAAATTGGGATGATTTCATAAATACTTTGTGCTTCTGTTTCAACCACCAGTTGTTTGAAGGCTAAACCTAGATTTTCTGACTTTTGTAAAAGTAGGGCTTCTACAATTTGCTCTTTATTTTCGAAATACTGATAGATCGATCCAACTGCCACCCCTGAGCGTTCTGCAATTTTAGGTGTTGTCAGCTGCAGTATTCCGTGTGTTGCAATACATTGCTGCGCAGCAAGTAAAATGTGATCGACGATGATTTTGGCACGTTGTTGTTGTGGTTTTTTTCTCATTATTTCACCCATGATACGCAAAATTAAAATGCGAATTGAATGCGAATAAATATTCATATTAGAGTTTGATTAAACAACAACACAGGTCAATAAACAATGACCAGATCAAATCCCAAACGCCTGCATTCCTTCCAACACATGCAACAAAGCAATCTTTTGAGTATGGTGCTTAGTCATTTTTCCACAAAGCCACTTGCACCATCTTATGCCGAATATCTCATGCTCAATAAAGCATTAGTTTCTGGCGATACACAAATGGATGCTGTCGTGGCTTGGGTCATGCAAAACCCAAAACATAACCGCAAGCGCTTTGAGCAAGCGTTATATCAAGGGCTAAGCGCATTAAGCTCTCCTGAACCTGAACTGGTCTGTTTTTTTGAATATATTGAAAATAGGCCACTTTGGGTGGATGAGCAACGCTTAAACCACGCTGTGGAATTTACCCATCGTCTTGGGATTAATAACGGCTTTGTATTACGTGATTTATCCCTCATGGCGGGCTATTTATATCCTGGCTTTAACCAACCGCTCATGTTCACTGGCACTTTAAATAAACAAGCAGGCACACGTTTGGCTGAAACCACTAAATGGTGGATGGACATTACAGAAGCCACAGGCTTAATGCGCTTTCATGCTGGCTTTACTTCAACCCTTTACGTGCGCTTTATTCATAGCCTTGTACGCTTTCATTTAAAACAGAAAAAGGAATGGGATAGTGAAACCTGGGGATTGCCGATTAATCAATTTGATTTGGCCATGACCAATTTGGCTTTTAGCAGTGTAGTTTTAATTGGTATTCGCGCTTTAGGAATTTTCCCAAGCCAGCAAGAGATTGAAAATTTCCTACACTTTTGGCGTTATATCGGCTGGTTAATGGGCGTTGAAGAACAGTGGCTGGTGGAGAGTGAGCCTGAGGGATGGCGGTTTTTATATTGGATGCAATTTGCACATCCAAAATCAGATCAAAGTAGCCATGCCCTCGGCTCAAGTCTATCCAACGAGCCTTTTGAACGTCAGTACCGTTATTTACGGCCTTTTCAGCAAAAGTTAGCATATAGACAGCACCTTGAGCTGACTCAATATTTTATTGGTAAAAAACGCATGCAGCGCTTGGGATTAAAACCGCAATCCGCATCATGGTTTGCTTATTATTTAATTGCGCGCAATCTGACACTTTATAGTGGCGCGCGTTATATTCCTGCATTGGAGCATTTTTTACAGCGCAAAGGCCGGAATATACAAAAACTAGGTTTGGCTTTATATCAAAGCAAAGCCAAACAATTGGCCAGCATGCACACTTAAAAGACATCGATCTGTGAGGCCGACCGCCTCACCTTTTATTCCAAATTATTCCAAACGGTTTTTATGAATGTTCATAACCACATCACTGAATTCACCCAAAACATAATTGACCCACAATTTGCTGTACCAGTTAAATTCCGTAGATACGCGATAATCGATGGTCAGCACCAGTTTAGTGGTTTGCGCATCAATTTTTTCTAACTGATAGTCTGTTTTAAGCAAATCAAAATATTGACCGCCCACTTCTACATGATCATCCATAGAGCCTTTGGGAAATGAGTGCGGTGTGAAGTGATAATCCCAGCTCAGCAGATACGGCGCATGCATCGCTTGTACGCGCTCCTCAAACTTCACCCCGCGCTCCCATTGAATGGTTCGAACCATACCTTCTGCACGCTGTTCAGTCATGCCAAAGATTGGTTTTGGAAAACCCATTTTGAAAATGAAACTGTTGGGCACTTCATTGGCCTGAATGGGCCCGATCTGATTAATGGCTTTAAATACTTGCTCTTGCGGTGCATGAATAATCATTTCACGCTGGGTTTGCCCATAATAATCTTTAGAAAAATCTGGCAAAAACAAACACAGTAATAAGGGCAAGATAGACAATGAATAGATTTTATTTGTCGGCTGCCAAAAATAAACACAGATCAGCTGCATGACCCCGCTGCCTGCAAAAAGCGCAGCAAAAGCCAATGGCCCCAGCATCACCAAACAAATTACGCCTTCACGCAAGACTAAAATACTGACCACCAAAATAAGCAAACAACCAACTACAGCCTCCTTACTGGCACGCCAAAAAGACAAATTAGGCTCACCCACTGAAGCCAAATACTCAAAAAGCATACCGATAAAAAATGGAATCAAAATGACCACCGAGGCATTCATTAAGCTTCGAATTACACCCCGTTCTGGCAGACTGCTAAAGCCGTACTGCATAAAGACAACCGTCAATAGCAGAATCATCAGAGCACAGGCAAATGGTAAAAATTTCCCGACAAAATTTTGATTTTCGCTATAAATACGGAATCTTTTTTCAGCAATTTCAGCTTCTTGAAACGCGATAAAATAGCGGGTTGTATTACGGCGATGACGGTAAAAATCAAAATGATAAATTCCTTCGGTCTTTAACCATGCCCTGACTTCTGCTTTAAATGTCTCATCCAACTCTTCAGCTTCAAATGCGCTGTATTTCTGTTTTTCTAAATCTTCGAGTGTTTTTTGTTTAAATTCTTCTGTCAGCATGCATTGATCCAATAATATGAGTGATCTATCTGTATTTATTTAGTTTTCAGCCTCAGCATATTGTATTAAAAACGTGCAACATAAAAAAAGCCACTGTTCGAAAACAATGGCTTTTTTTGAAAGAATTAAAGCTTAAAATTTCATGCTAACACGCGCCCAATAATTCCGGCCTGTATTGTTAAACTGTTCTTCTTCAGCAAAACCAAAGCCTGCACTGCCCGATTTATTCAAGTGCTCTTTATAGGTTTTATCCAACACGTTATCGACACCCAAAGACAAATCGACACCCTCTTTCACATGGTAGGTGCCATTTAAAGCCAATGTGCCAAAGCCTGCACTTTGATGCATGTCGTAGCCCACAATATTACCTTGATCTTGGCTAATACGGTTCTGACTATTCACTACACGCCATAATGCACCAAGAGTATATTTTTCTTGTACATAACGTAGATTCACGCGTGCTTCCAATGGTGCAATCTGTGGCAATGGTTTTCCATCCGTGGTGTTTTTACCCCATGCATACATCGCGCTGATATCTGCCTGAATCGCATCGGTAAATTGGTAGCCAATCCCTGCTTCTGCGCCTGCAATGGTTGCATCGACATTTTTAGCACCCGCAGTTTTACTTGCTGTACCGTGATTCATGCCTGGCATTGAAGATGAATGATCATGATAGCTCATTAAAATATAATCATTAATCAGGCCTGCATAAGCAGAAACCCAAGAACTGAATGCACCATGCGCATGCTGATAGCCCGCATCCAATTGCAAAGTCTTTTCAGTCTTCACGCCATTAAAGGTATTTGCTGTACCTGCATTGCCATGTTTCGGGCTAAAAAGCTCCCAATAATCAGGCATACGTTCAACATAGCCTAAACCAATATAGGTTTTACCATCATCATGATCTGGGTGTTTGTTTTCAAAACGGATAAATGCGCTTGGCAAGGTGTCAGAGAGTTCTGTATTCAGTCCAGCGTTGGCAGAAGCTGCACGCTCGTCTGTGACTTTTACCTGATCTAAACGTAGTCCTGATACCAGTTTATTGTTTTCACTCAGTGGATAACTGATCTCACCAAATCCACCATAAGACTGAAATTTCATATCTTCAGTTACTGGCATATTCATGCTGTTAGAGACCATACCGCCTGCATGTTTATTTTGCTGCATATCAAAACCAGAAATGAACTGCAACTTATCCCATTCATGCGTAACAGCCATACGTGCATTTAAAGTACGGCGTGTCACTTGCATTGAAGATGGATTCGGCACCATGACATGGGTCGTCATATCATGTTCCATAGGCGGTGTACGTAAACTAAAGTTGTCCATGATGTGGTCATTAAAACTATAGTTCACTTGTGCTTCAATTTTTTTGATCACATCTGTGACATTTTTCTTTTCTACACGTAAGCCTAGACTTTCGCGGGCAAACTGAGATCCATCCATTGAGCGACCTGCATAGACCGCTTCACCGTCAGCCTTACCTCCAGTCAATTCCACCCAAGTATTCTCATCAGGCGTCCAGCCCAACGCCAAATCAGCATTCCAACGCTCCCAATCTGAAGGGACTTTCGCACCATTGCCATCTTTATAGCTATCAGACACGGAACGATTGGCATTTAAGCGCACATATTTTTTTTCGTCCCCAATTGCTGCTTCAACATTATGATCTAAGCGCCCAAAAGACCCCATCAGCACACTGGCTTGACCGCGGTAATTTTTTTCAGCATCAAGCTGCTCTGGGCGACGCTCGAAAATAACCGTAGCAGCTGAACCTGTATTGGCATACTGCACAGTTTGCGGGCCTTTAATCACTGAAATACGATCATAACTTTCTGGTGAAATATAAGACGTCGGCGCATCCATTCGATATGGGCACGCGCCTAAGTTTTCCGTGCCATCAGTTAAAATTTTAATCCGTGAACCAAACATGCCACGGAACGTGACATCACTATTGGTACCGCCATTTTTAACTGCGCTAAATCCAACAATACTCTGTAAATAGTCTGCACCATCTGAAGCTGGAATTGGTTGAATCGGCTGTTTAGGATCTGCACGGACGATCAAACCATTGGCATCATTACCACCAGCAGCAGTCACTACAATAGGCGCTAAACTTTGCACTGCCGTTTGTGGTGGCATCGCATCTTCGGTCACATTTGCCCAAGTCATAGTTGAACATGCAACAGCAATCGCAGCGGCTAAAGGCTGTAAATAAAATTGAGGCTGAGCCATTTTAAAATCTCACTTAAAACATAAATACAACAGGTCTGGAGCCAGTCAAGACCCTTAAATTTCAAAACGTTGATTTATGCAAAAAGTGGCGGGGCTCGCCCCTGAGGGAGTAAAAATAGGCGCTGTAGCGCAAACCAGACATGACTAAAACTGCGCACAAAGGCAACTAAACGTACCTGAACACGATCTAAGACTTCTTGAATGTCTAGATCAGGCGGTAACACCAAGTTGCCATAGACCGTGCAGTACTGACACTGATGGCCAGCATCATGATCATGTGCATGGCTCATTGCATTTTGCACAGACTGCTCATGCATTGCATGATGTGCACCATGTGCTAAATGAGATGATTCAGGAGTGGAATGAGACAAAAGTGCACGCGTGATGGTTTCACAGACCGGCGCAATTTGATATTGCTGCGGAAGCAAAGGCTGTAAGAATACAGCAATCTGTAAAAAAACGGCTACAAAGGAAAGTAGCAACCCACTACGCAAAAACAATGGCAAACCCTAAAATTTGTCGTTGCTGAGTATAACAAAACCCAATCGAAATTGGGCTATGTTCATCACGCTTAAACCGCAAAAGCCAATTAGCGCTTTACGGGCTGTTTTTCGCGATTGCGTTGGCGTATTAACTTTTCCACTTTTTCACGTGCCCGTTGACGCTTTAATGGCGACAAATGGTCGACAAATAGCTTGCCATTTAAGTGATCCATTTCATGCTGAATACAAACAGCGAGAAGTCCATCAGCTTCTATTTCAAATGCTTGACCTTCAAGGTTAATTGCATCAATTTTTACACGTGACGGACGCTCAACTTTATCGTATATTTGAGGCACTGACAGACAGCCTTCTTCATAAGGCTGCGTTTCTTCAGTTAATGGTGTGATTTTGGGGTTAATGAACACCATAGGTTGATCTTTATGTTCAGATAGATCCATGACGATCAATTGAATATGCTGATCGACTTGTGTCGCAGCTAAACCGATGCCTGGCGCTTCATACATGGTTTCAAACATATCTGCAGCGAGCTGACGAATAGTATCAGTCACCTCTTCTACAGGTTTTGCAATGGTACGAAGACGGGGATCCGGGAAACTTAAAATAGGTAATAAGGCCATACTGCGTCCTCAATTATGCCACTGATCAAAAAACCAAATGAAGGAATGCTTCATCAAAAAAATGTGTGTAAGATCGTTATTATAACGCAACTACATACATAATTTTAGGAATTATGATAATGAAAAAGGTTTTGAAAGGCATGCCACTTTTTAGTGCCTTGGGGTTTAAAAAACAAATGCTTGCTCTCGCAATCTGCGCGGGTGTAGGTTTAGGTGCAATCAGTACTGTTGAGGCTGCACCTGCTCGCAATGTCAATCCACCCTCTCTTAAAGCCAGCGCTCCACATGTTTATGTGGTGAAAAAAGGCGATACGCTATGGGATATTTCAAAAAAATTCTTAAAAAACCCAGTACGTTGGCCTGAAATCTGGGCAAGCAACAAGCATGTTAAAAATCCACACTGGATTTTCCCAGGCGACCGCCTACTGATGTGTACCTATAATGGTAAACCGATTATTGGTAAAGATGAAGGTGATGGCTGTGAAGGCATTATTCGTCGTTATACTGGTGGTACAAAACTACAGCCTCAGGTTCGGGTTGAATCTTTAAGTAATGCTATTCCTGTCATTCCATTGGAACATATTAAGCAATGGTTAGAACGCAGTAGCATCATTAACCCTGAATCACTTGAACAAACTCCATATATTGTCGGTGCTGCCGATCACCGTGTGCTTGCAGCTGCTGGTCAAACGGTTTATGCCCGAGGGCATGGCTTAGAAGTAGGTCAACGCTATGCGATATACCGTGAAGGTCAACCATACGTCTTAACCGACAACCAAGGTAAAAAATACACAGCTGGCCTAGAAATCAACCAAGTTGCTTCAGGTATTGCTGTTCGTGGTGAAAATGACATTACCACACTAGAACTGACCGATACCTATACAGGAGAAGTTCGACGTGGCGACCGTGTATTGCCAGAATATGACCCAATGCTTCCAACTGTTTTCTATCCAACACATGCAAATAATGTAACCTCAGGTGGTTCAATTGTTCGTGTGCTCGGTTCAATTGGTACTGCGGCGATTCATAGTGTTGTAACTATCGATCGTGGTTCTTCACAAGGGGTACAAGCTGGCTATGTATTCAGTGTAGAAGACAAAGGCGATATCGTAAATGATCCGAAAACACGTGAACGCATTCAACTGCCAGATCAACGTGTCGGACAAATCATGGTGTTCAAAACTTTTGACAACCTCAGCTATGCTTATGTATTAGAAAGCGAACTGCCAATTAAAGTGGGTGCAAGCATCCAACCACCTTTAATGGATGATTAATTCACACTAGGACACCGTATGCTGAATCCGCTATCACAAGCGCAGATTGACATTATTACCTTGTGGTATTTAGTTCAGCATTCATTGTCCAGTTTCTATAAAATTCACGAGAACTATCCCACACTCAAACACGCCTTCCAAGCTTCAGAAGTAACAGAGTGGCAACGCCTAGGCCTACATAAAAATCATATCCAACGGCTCAAAGAATTTCAGCTCACAGAAGGCCAGCAAAAGTTTCAACACTGCCTCACCCAAATTCAACAACATAGCGATTTTGTCGTTTGCATAGACGACCTGCATTATCCACAACAACTTTTACCTTATACCGATAAACCGCCAGTTCTTTTTGGTCAGGGTAATCCACAAGCCCTCCTACAACCCCAAGTTGCCATTGTCGGCAGCCGTAAACCCAGCCCGCATGGTCGACAAGTTGCCTATGATTTTGCCTTTTATTTAAGTGAACAAGGCTTCTTTATTAATAGTGGTTTAGCGCAAGGCATTGATGAAGCAGCACACCGCGGTGGATTACAACATCAACGTACTATCGCTGTGATGGGCACAGGCCTAGATCAAACCTACCCAACTTCACACCAAAGCCTAAAACAAGACATTATTCAGCACGGTGGTGCGGTGATTACAGAGTTCTTACCCCAAACACCTCCACTACAGCATCATTTTCCACGGCGAAACCGTATTGTCAGTGCACTCAGTTTAGGCGTAATTGTGGCAGAAGCTGCCCAACAAAGTGGGTCATTAATTACGGCAAAATTAGCTGCGGAGCAAGGCAAGTTGGTTTTTGCTATTCCAGGCCATATTTATAGTGAATTCCACCAAGGTTGCCATCAACTGATTCGGGAAGGTGCAATTTTAGTAGACCATCCACAGCAAGTGATTGAAGATTTAGCCCTTCCTACGCAGTGGCAACATCATCAATTGGTCGCACAACAACAGTCTCAAGCTCCGTCTATTCCTGAGCATTTACTCCCAATTTACAATCAACTAGATTGGGTCGGTCAAGACCTTGACCAACTAGCAATCATACTCAAACAAGATACCGCACAGCTCACAGCACAACTGATGGAACTCGAACTGCAAGGCTTCGCTTTACAGCAAGCGGGACGCTATCTACGTTGTCGTTCTGGCAAATAAGGTTCACAATAGCCTTTTGCATGTTAAAAAGGTGTTTATCAGATGATTACTACCTCTGTTGCCGAAGCAGCGTCATGTCTTAAACAAGGACTCGTTCTGGCATATCCTACAGAGGCTGTGTGGGGCCTAGGTTGCGACCCCTTTAATGAAGCAGCATTTCATGAAATTTTACGTTTAAAACAACGTCCAATTGAAAAAGGTGTCATTTTACTGGCATCAAATGTCAATCAAGTTGCGCATTTATTAGAGGCTCTCTCTCCTGAAATGCGCACACAAGTAATTGATTCATGGAGTAATCGCGCACCTACTGAGCGTGCTACCACGTGGTTACTCCCTGCGGGTGAACACATTCCACACTGGATTAAAGGCGACCATCCAAAGGTAGCAGTCCGTGTGACGACCCATCCACTGTGTGTTGCCCTTTGCAATGCATTTAATGGTTTTATTGTTTCAACCAGTGCTAACCCTGCGGGTTTAAGCCCTGCTCGTTCATTACAAGAAGCTACAGCATATTTCCAGCAATCACCCAATTATTTAAATGGTGATTTAGGCTTAAGTCGTGAACCAAGTAAAATTATTGATGCGCAAACAGGTGAAATCATCCGCGCATAATATTGAGTTCTCTTGTAAGGACTCAGTAAATTTCAGATAAAAAAAGCTCAGTCATATAGGGATGACTGAGCATAAAAAAGGATGTGTAAACCACATCCAGAGGGTTCGTAAATCTCTGGGAAAACCAATCAATTCAATGCTTGATGACTTTCTATGCAGGCATTATGTCGCAAACACACCAGCCAAACAAATAGGTTTTTTCTATTACAAAAAATATAAAAAGTATCATTAGTTAATAAAAAACATACCATTAGTAAAACTATCTCACTATTTTTGATTGTGTTTTAATTGAAATAATCATCAATTTAATCATTTTTTACACTTAATTTTACACATATAAGTGCATTATCCAATCAAAAAAAAGTCAGTTTATTTGTTCTTTTTTTAACCAACTAGTTCATTTGAGCAAACATAAAAATCCACTTAACTACGCCACAGCCGACTATTTTGCGCCAGTAATACCCCCAAAATGGTCAGAGCAGTACCGACTGTATGATATATCCCCCATTGCTCCCCCAACCAAAAATACGCAATCAACGCAGTAAAGACAGGCATGAAGTTCATAAAAATACTGGTGCTGTTTGGCCCTAAACGTTGTACCGCCATCATCCAAAGTAAGGTGGCAAAAATAGAAGGAAAAATACCTGCGTATAAAACTGAAGCAGTATTGTTTGCATTTAGCGCATCTAAGCCTTGCCAATACACAAAGGGCAGATGATAAATCAATGCAAAAAGAATTTGGATGTATAAACTCACCATTACTGGAAGTGAAATATGCCACTTTTTAAGAAATACCCCATAAAAAGCATATAAAAAGACAGCCAACACCATTAATAAATCACCAAAATATTGGCCAAAATCAATGAGGCGCGCAAACTCTCCCTGAGTGATCACCAACACCAACCCCATGAAGGAAATTCCACAGCCCAATACAGTTAAAGGGCTCGGATATTCTTTTAAAATAAAAATGGCAATCACAATGGTAAAAACAGGTGTAAATGCATTAATTAAGCCCATATTGGTGGCCGTTGTATAGTGCGCAGCGCTATACGCCAAGCCCTGATACAACACCATGCCAAATGCAGACAATAAAGCCAGCTTTGGCCAAAGTTGCAAAAGCTGTATGCGATGGCGCCAAACAGGCAAAATCATAAAGGGTGTTAACACAATAAACGCCAACAACCAACGATAAAAACTAATACTTAAGGGAGAAATAAAATCAACCACATAGCGAGTAACAACAATGTTGAGCGACCAAATCAACACTGCGATCAAAGGCAAAATAAATGCAAACCTTGGATTGCCTATTCGCATGATGCTATCTCTATTTTAATAAAGTCTATATTCTGTACGCTGTCTGTTTTAATTTAAATATCTTATTTCAGACATTGATATTGGTCTCCCGACATCGATTGAAGCCAGACATGCCAAATTTAGTAGATCCCCCCCAATGTATTGAACAAGCCATTGAAATTTTTACGGCTTGCTACAGCCCTAACGATCAGGTCTATTCGCATAGCTGTTTATGGGGAGATTTTAATTTTTGCTTAAATGGACTATTTGAATATGAAGTCGAAGGTCAACTCCATCTTGCACCACCGAGCTATGGTTTATGGATTCCCCCGTATACAGAACACAATTCACATGCGATAGATGAACAACCCATTCATTATGTTGCTATTCGACTGGCACCCGAACTCGGTCGCAATATTTCAGCCCATACTGAAATCTTAAGTGTAAGCCCGTTTTTTAGGGCCTTAGTGGAAGAAACTTTAAAGGCAAAAGATCATGCCAGCTTAAAGGTATATCGCCATTTGCTTTGGGTAATCTACGATCAACTCCAAATAGCACCCAAACATCAGCACTATTTACCACAAAGCCATCACCCTATTTTGCAACCGCTCTTACAACACCTGAGTGCACCTGAATATTTTCCACTGAGCTTACAACAATGCCTAACCACCACGCAGCTGAGTGAACGGCAATTACTGCGCCTCAGTCAAAATGAATTACACATGGGGCTAAGTGAATGGCGAAATCGTGCAAAACTGTTATATGCCATTCAGCAGCTTAAACATGGCGTATCCATTAAAGCTCTGAGTTTTGCTCTCGGTTATCAACATAGTTCCAGTTTTATCGAATTTTTTAAACGCTATACAGGTAAAACCCCAACACAATTAAGAGATTAAAAGGAAGTCGCAAGCTCATAGTTTGCTCTCTTAATAGGTCTTTTAAATTGAATCGTCTCATCTACTGCGGAATGCTGAGCTTATGCTTGATGCAGAAATTCTGAATTACTTATGCTGAATTGATACAAAGAAAACGACAAATACCAGCCAAAGTAAGCAATACAGCGCTTGCCCCGTAAACGTTTTACCGCTAAAACAGTGAAGATACATTTATAAGTAAATAGGAAATTTACATGGCTTCTGTATATGACATTTCAGTCAACCGTATTGATGGACAAGAAACCACATTAAATCAATATGCTGGCAAAGTTTTATTGTTAGTCAACGTCGCTTCAAAATGTGGTTTAACACCACAATATGAAAGCTTAGAAAAACTCTATTCTGCGAAAAAAGCTGAAGGTTTAGAAATTTTAGGCTTCCCTGCAAATAACTTCTTAGCGCAAGAACCGGGTACAGATGAGGAAATTCAGCAGTTCTGCTCACTCAATTATCAAGTAGATTTCCCATTATTTTCTAAAATTTCAGTGGCTGGTGCAGATAAACATCCACTTTACCAAACCCTCACCCAAGCCATTCCAACACGTATTGGTGAAGGGCCTTGGTGGAAAGATCTCGTGGATTATGGCCTTACACCAAATGAGCCACCTGAAGTTCTATGGAACTTTGAAAAATTCCTTGTGAATAAACAAGGTGAAGTTGTGGCGCGCTTTGCACCTGATATTACGGCTGATGACCCACGTATTGTGGATGCCATTAATGCTGAATTGGCAAAATAAGCTTATTGTAGCAACACCATTAACGCCTTATTCGAGTTATCAATTTAAGACTCTAATAAGGCTTTATTAAAAAACATAACCAAATAAATAAAAAATATTATCAAATGAAGATAAAACACATAGTTAATCCATTATTTTAATTGATCTACAACAATACATTCAATTTTTATCTGTTAATCAACTCTATGATGAAGCTATCCACAAATGCTTGTAGCAAATAACAGGTGAAAATATGAATACATTAATGAAAGCAATTGTACTGTCAATTTCAACAGCTTTAGTCGCTGCACCTGCAATGGCTGCACCTCAAAACAATCAGCCTCAAATTGAACATAATCAAAAGGCCCCTGCACAGCATCAAGTGCAAAAAAATAAAATGCCTGCTAAACCTCAAGCGCAGCAGCATAAAAAATCGGTTAAACCAGCTCATGACTGGCGTGCAGGACAAAAAGTACCAAGCCAATACCGTGGCAACAGTTACAAAGTCGATCACAGCAAATACAAAAAATTGAGTAAACCAGGTAAAAATCAACAATGGATTAAAGTAAATGGCGATTATGTGTTAACTAATATCATCAGCCACAGCATTATTAAAATTATTGCTGGCTAATTCATTCTAAGTCATATAAGAGCGCTTCGGCGCTCTTTTTTGTTTTATCTATTTCATTCATTTTTTTGTTATGACTTTGTGTCTCTCTATTTTGTTTACATATTTTGACTGCATATTAGAAATTAAATAAATAGATAGATTTAGCTGTAATGAAAAAGTTTCTACAGGGTGCTGTTCTCCCATTCACTATTTTTGCCACTGGTTTGGTTTTACTGGGCTGTGATCAATCAGGCCGAGATCCTTCCAGCAGTGAAAGTACATCTGAGCTTGCGCATACTGCGGATGAAATACAGCCGATGTCTGAGCAACAAGATGCGACGCGCTCAGATCTAAAGCAAGGCAATTTATTTTATATCATGCGTGATGTCACTGATTTACAGCTCAGCACCAATGACTACACCCAACAATTGCAGCAAACTCAAAGCGAGCTACAAAAAGCAGTAGATCAACAAGATCATGTTCAATTACAACACGCTGCCACACAGCTCCAACAACAATTAAAAGCCTTTGATCTAGCCCTCAATAAAGTCCAGCTCAAGTCACAAGAAATCACTGACATCCGCCAAAATATTTTGGACGCCAATCAACAGGTACTCAATTCACCTTTTCTGAATGGCCAAGTCGATTTAAGCCAAGTCGACTTTAAAAAAATTGAACAACAAATGGGGAATATTCAAGGCGAGATGCTGAAATTAGCCGCTATGCTGATTCAACAACCCAAAGATCAAAACCAAGATTCAGACAGCACCTCTTAATCTATCTAAAATGGCCTGAATTTATACAGTTCCGCTACAGATTTGTGCCACATTCACTCTTACATTAAAGAGATTAGCAATAATAATAGAGAGAATGTAGCCATGTCTGACGCGGTCATTTATGCCCTTAGCCCCATTACTTTTCGTCTAGATTTAAAAGACCCTTTTCTATTTACTGCACACCATATTGATCATTTCCCCAAGGCTAATGCCAACTTAGGCCCAGCTACAGCTGCGCAACATCAAGAATTCAATTATGTAGGCTCTAGACTAGCAGATTTACACTTAATTTTACCTAATGAGGTTCCACAGCTCAGTTGCTAACTCATTAGGTTCCCTCATCCAACGCCATTCAGTTTCTTTAAGATGATAATCAAAGTACTCTTTTGATATGCCGTTAAACTTTGCTAGCCTTCTTTTACAAAAGCTCCAAAATGATTCTATTCCATTTATATGACATTCTCCTCTAGCAAACTCATTTGCTCCGTGATTTACCCTAAAGTGCTTTGAATAACCCACATCAACAAGACCATTATAGCCACGCCATCCATCACTATAAATCACACTCTCAAGTGAAACTTTACCAATGATAACCTCTTGTAAAGTCTTCATTTTACAGTCAGGTACGATTTCAGTATAGACGCGCCCATTACGTTCGAATATTCCAAATACTGGCTGTTTTAGAGTCCCACGACCAC
>NZ_JACAXE010000048.1:0-15302 GCF_013391565.1 Acinetobacter sp. SwsAc6 | reverse complement strand
TATAGAACTGTGCCGGTCTGAAATGCAGTTTTTCACTGATATCTTCGCCGATACGACGTAACTGGCAGCCACAACTGCATTGGGTTGATGCAGGTTCATGCTCAATACGGATGGTGTGTAGATGATCTGGCAGCAGTCGACGTTTAGGTTTGTTGACTGTGGCTTTGTGTGTCCCTGCATGGGTTTTATCTGCATTTAATCGTTCTAATTCCAGATCAACGGCTGCGATATCTTCTTCGACCGCCTCATCCCACAGATGGATTTGTTTTGCGGTGAGATGTTCGTTTTTACTGCCGAATTTATGCTGTTTAAACAGCGCCAGTTCATGCTCGTATTTTTGATTGAGAATAGAAAGATGTTGAACTTTAGAATCTAATTGCTGATTGGTGACTTCAAGATGTTGAACTCTGGCATCTAATTGTTGATTTGATACTTCCAGATGTTGAACTTGAGCATCTAATTGTTGTTTATCTTCTGCGAGTTGTTGATGCTGCATCGCCAACTGCCGGGTGAATTCCAGCAGTTGTTCATGGGTCAGTTGGCTTAAATCTGGCAGCGTATTCATGACCGCAGTATGCCTGAGGTCATGAGAAGAATGAAATAGAACGTTTGGAGGATGGCAGAATAGCCGAGCTTGGTTTAGAGCATCGTGACCACCTGCTGTCGTCCAATGCGCTGCCAAGGCAAACCCTGGATTAATGCCTGTAACTGTTCCGGGTTGAGAGCTACGCTTTCACCCTGGTGAACTTTAGCCCAGTGGAATTTTCCCTGTTCCAGCCGCCGGGCACACAGCCAGATGCCCAGTCCATCATGTACCAGCACTTTCATGCGATGGCCACGTTTATTACAGAACAGGTAAGCACAATGCGGTTTAATGTAGCCAAAGGCTCTCACCACCTGAGCCATGACAGTATCCATCCCTGCTCGCATATCCAGAGGTTGGGTAGAAAGCCAGATTTCATCGATACGGATCATGTTGCCAGCACCTTGAGTAATTCTGCCAAGGCAGGTATTTCTGATACTTGCCATTTCAAGCCAATTTCTGCTTTTGAGTGGGGTAAAGTAATTTGAACTTTTAACATGTCAGTAGGAGTAGGATCTAATGGTGCAGAGCAAGATAAGGCAATAAATGCAGGTTTATTCGGTAGTGGTGAGCGATCACTCCCTGGCTTAGCATCAATTAAGCGAATCCATTTGGATACAAGATTTGTATTCAATCCATGTTGCAAAGCGACTGAAGCAATTGAAACGTCCGGTGCTTTACAAGCCTGAACGATCTGCTGTTTAAATTCAGCACTGTATGTTCTTCGTTTTTTTGCAAGAGATGCGATGGATGTCTGATGATTTGTAGTCATAAATTTTAGTCCCCACTTGTTTCTAAGTGGGGACTAAATTAAGGCTTATAGGATGAATTCAGAAGGTGTGTTCAGCGGACGCTTACCGTGCTGGTTAGTATGTGGTTGCATGAACTCAAATCAGGTAGAGCTACTGAAGATAAACGGTTATTACAGCTCATCTGATCTTCTTATGGTGTGAACCGTACCAGTTTTATCTGAGAATTTAAATTTAAGTAATTGCTTCCGATAAATCTGCTACGATTCAAAAATGATTAGCTACATATGTTGAAATATCTTTAGGTGTGGTTTAAGTTAAAAGATCACTCATATAGAGAAAGTTCAGTATTTAAATCGCGAACAAATTGTTCAACTGTAGGGATGACTCCTGTATCATCAACAGTTGGAAAAATACAGAATTTTATATTTCTTTCTAAAAAGTGTGGTAAATATTCATCTATAAACTGCTCAATACCCATCCATATTGGTTGAAATTTTTCCCAACTATTGACTCTACATAAATCGGCATACACCTCTGCTGGCCAAAGTGGTAAAAATAAGTTTGAATTATCATCTTGAAGATATGCGTACTCTCCTTCCATAGGGCTATCTTCTAAGTTTCCATCATATAGTTCACCTTTATATAATGTCCAAATTTCATCACTACCAACAGTTTCCTTGATAAAATGAGAATATTTTTCAGGAGCGGGTAATTTTAAAACTGCCTGAATTTGTTTTTGTGATAGATTTAACATTAAGTTTATCTCCTTGTAACAGCTTCTTTATTTAAAATACCATTTCTATCATATTTATGCTGAAGCTTATGTAAGGATGTTAGATTCAGATGAGAATAAGCATAACTATACCCTTTCTGTGCCTCATATCCCCTAAAATGTGCTAATTGCATTCCACGGGGATTACGTATACTTTTAGTAGGATTATTTCGAATTCTATTAAGCTCTTGCTTGATCCAACCTCGTACATGCGAAGGTGCTTTTGGATCATCCTTTAAAGCTCTTAAAACTTTTTGTCTTCCGGCTCTGCCAGATGATTTTTTACCCTTTGTAGCTGCTTTTGTAGCATAAAGTTCAGGTGTTTTTGCAGCCTCTCTAATTGAAGTTGTTAATACTTGTTCATTGGTAGCTAATTTTGATAAGTTAGCTGGTTTTAATCCAGGTGGTTCTCCATTAGATACCGCATAAATTTCATAGCTTATCGTCCCTAATCTAACAAGCATCACGGGATTCAAACCAGTAGAATCACTTAAATTAATTGGATCATTAGCTGCATATATATATGTATTCCATCCCCCCTCCATATTAATAGGGTCTGGTTCCATATATCTCCCTAAAGATGGATTATAATTTCTATTAATATTGTAATGAAGACCTGTATTTGATTCATAATATTGACCAGGAAAACGTAAATTGATTTTATTAGTTTCAACTGATGGCTTACTCACCCCAAAAGCATCCCTGAACCATTCCCACACTACAGTATTATTAGAAGAATCAATTCCTAATACTGGTGATGTATTATCTGAAATTATATAAACAACTTTATCAGGAAATAATGCAACAACAGGAACATCTTCAACCCATACATATTCTACATATGGGTTACCATTAATATTATATTCACCTAAAAGATGGCCACTTTCATCATATATAAATTGTCGACCAAGACCTGAGAATACTTTTTCATTTTTGTGATTATATTGATCTACATGTGGTGAAGTAGTATTAGAAGTATTAGCAAACTGATAAAAACGACGTCCATAAAAATCATAATTTGCTTTCCCAATTAAATCTGGTAGTTGCAACTCACCAGTTGAATCATAATTAAAATTTATAGTTTTTGAATCAAATTTAATAGAAGAGTATCTATTTGAGCCACTAGAATATCCATAAATAGCATTAGAAAAATTATAAGGAGAAGCTATACCTACTTTTTGAAAAGATATTCTATTACCATTTCCATCATATTGGAAATTATGTATATACTGAACGATTTGACCTTCGGTCATTTTCTCTTCAGTTAACTGTCCTTTTAAATCATAAGTAAAATCTATAGTTTTACCTGAATATTTCTTTGATTTAGTTGCACCATTATTATAATAAGAAATATCAATATTTTTATTAACTGTTGAACCAATATTATTATTAATTGATGTTAGTAAATTAGAATCATCATATGTAAAAATTGAAGTATTACCGTTCCCCCAGGTTATTTTTTCAACTTGATCATGTTTTATTGAAAAACTTAATAAATCACTTCCATTATAAGTCACCTTAGATAGTTCACCTATATTTGATTGATTATATTTATATTCAATTGTCTTTCCTGAAGGGTACGTTATTTTAGATATTTTATCCTCAGGAGTATACCCATAACCAACAGATAGTTTATTTGATGATCCACTATTTTGAAGCAGACCTAAGATTTGATTTTTAGTAATTATTCGATTAAAAGAATCATATAAATAATCAGTATTTGCACCCCAAAATTTATATTCTTCAAGATTGCTATTATTCTTAGATATAACATTTATTAAATTTTTAGTATCTCTTTTATAATTCAAAATATAATTAACATTGTAATCCGTTGATGTATTATATGTATCAGAGCAATTGAAGCTTTTTATTTGGCCATTAAGATTGTAATTACCAAAAACGCATTTTTTGTAGTCATTATGGACATAAGAGTCCAATTTAGAATCTTGCATATAAGTATATTTTTTTATTCCAAAATCCTCAGATTTATCTTCATCAAATTCATTATCATTTTGAAATTTCTTTATTATTGAAAATAATGTAGGAGCTGTTTGCTCAATTATATTATCTAGTGAATCATATTTATATAAATGTATTCCTCCTGAAGTATCAGTATAACTTGAAACCCTATTAAGAACATCGTAATTTTTTAATGAAGTAGAAACAATATTAAATCCTGGACTAGATTGTGAAATTTCGTTTTCATTATTATCATACGTAAACTTTGTCCATAATTTATCGGGATTCGCACCATCACGCTCTTCTTGTAACTGCCCATTTGCATTGTAAACCGCAGTATAATCCCTCTTCGTAGTACCATCCGTTTTATCAATTGACACTAAATTTAAATTATTATCATAGGAAAATTGTTTTATAACTGATCCAGTCTCCTCTTTTGATATTAATCCTGCAGAATCATAGGTATATGATGTAAGAACTTGATCAAAATCCAATTCTGAGGTCAAATATTTATTTGTGTAATAAAATCTTTTTGTTCTAGTTAGGCCTCCAGCCGTCTCGATTTGGGAGGTTAAATCATCATTCTCATTATAAGAATATTGAACTCTTACACCATCTTCTATAACTACTCCAGGTTTCCCGGTATTAGTATAATTAGAAAAAGAAATTGATTTTAAATCAATACCTTTGGAAATATTAAAAAGTGATATCAAACCATTTTTAGTATAAGATATATCAACGTTATTTCCATTAGGGTAGTTAACTGATGTTATTAACTCTTTATTATAACGGTATTTTGTACGCTTAATTTTGTTGCTTAGAAAAAATGATTCTTCAGATGAAATTACTTTACCTTCGTACAATTCGTTCTTGATGGTTTTTAATGCTGATTCTATTGTTAATGGTATTTTATAACCAAATATACTATCGCTATATGTATATTTAGTTTGCCTCTGAATAGGAGATCCAGGTGCTTCTGTTATTAAAGTTACTCTTTTTTTTGAATCATACTCAAAAGTAGTCTCATTTTTATTATAATCAATTATTTTTAATATTTTATTATCAATTATATCGAACAATATATAGCTTACTGGTACTTCATTATAAGTTATACATGGAAACCCACTAAAATCCATATTAATGAGCCGACTTTTAGTATTACCATATATCTTATAATTCATAGAGTTATAGTTAGGTATATTTATACTGTATCTTTTTTCAAATGTTTTTTTATTGTCATCTACATTTCCCCCCTCTAGCTTCCTTGTAGCATTCATTAGTCCAGCGGGTCCTGAAACACTTTGTAATTTATGATACCAATTAGGAGATAAATCAGCTTTATATGTTATTATGTGCTTTACTTTATTCCAACTTCCATTAACTCTAGATAAAGAAGGAATGGCATACTGAGGATTCCATTTACCTGTAAATCTACCACCCTCTGTAACTTGGAATGTAATAGGATTTACATATTCATATTGATAGTTTTCCGTTCCATTTTTTTTTGATGTAGAATTTGATATTACATATATGTATTCCTTGCGATTATTAAAAAAATTTACCCATTCTATTTTATCATAATTATATTTTATTATTTGAGATGAAAATAAATCACTTGGAGATATATAACTATTTATTCCGAAACTATCAGGATTACTACTTGTTCCGATATAAACTGTTTTTGGATATTCGTAGGCAACTTCATATGTGTCCTGATCAATAATGAAATCATCAAACACAATAAAATTACCTCTGTGATCAACAATTCTTTTTAATGCTCCACTCAAATTTGAGTAGCTAAGTTCAATTTCCTTTCCTGAGGCATATTTTATGTATGTAACTTTATAAACTGCGTCTTGTAAGTTTATTCCATCTCTATTTATATTTTCAAAAAAATATAAATTTCCATTCTTGTAAATTTCAAATTTAATACCTTCTACGTTATTAATGCTTTTTGTATTTGTTATATTATAATTATTTGTTGTAATTTCCAGGTGCATATCACCATGGTTTATATTTAGTTCACCAATAGTACCAAATGCGTTTCTTATTTCACTTCTTCCATCCCTATCAACAGCATAATACATATATGGATCTTGCGAATTTAGTCTTTTAATATTCTGAATCGAATTATTTACAACATCTCCTGCATATACATTTTTGGTATTCTCCCCTGGTAACATTACAATGAATCTAATCCGATTCGTATTACTTCCCCCCATATCATTTACAATAACACTATTTGCATAATTATCACGCCATCCACCTGTAGAAATTGCTCCATTGGTAACAAAGTCTTGTAATAAAAAGTTTTCACCTAATGCGGTCGAATAATTTTGGCTATATGGTAATGGTCCATCAGCATGGTTTAAATTGTAAGTGAACTCATCTGATCTAATATCAATTCCAGGAAGACAACTTTCTACTTGAGGTTGATTAATTATGTTTTGGGCTATGTTTTCCGTAAATTGGTAATTAGCACTTGCAATGGAACAAAATAATACGTATATATAAAATATTGATAGAATTTTTTTCATTAAATGTTCTAGTGTTATGTAATTAATAGCATTTAATTTAATTTAACTTTTTGGTCAATATTTATAGTATTTTAAGTAATCCCCCCTTGTCTACTATTGAAAATTTTGATTTTTATATAAAGTATTAGCTATCAGAATTTCCTCATCAGCTTGAACAATGAATTTCATATTACCGATCTGAATAGCTAGCATATCTGTATAAAAAAAGATTTTTAATACTCTTATCACCAATACACAGTACGATTGCTTGTCGTAATGGATCAAATGCAAAAAACTCCATTAGGGCTTACCTCAATGCTGAATACAATTTCTTTCATATCTATAAATTTAGGATCATAGAAGATATTTACTAAGGGATAATCTAAAAAATCACAAATAAAAGACTTTTTTGAACAAAGATTTGTAAGGTCAAACTAACCAAATTTAAGTGCCAACTTAGGTCTGCAGGCGACCTTATTCTGTTAATTTATCACCTAATAATTTGATGTAATGAATCCTTTCAGAGCTTTAATTTTTCCTAAAATTAACATAATACACCTTATACGAAATCGACTGTATTAGCTTAATTATTTCAATGAGTTGTAGCCAATAAAAATGCCTGACTTGTCAAAGTCGGGCTTTTTTATGGATTTTTACCGTTCCACGCTTAGTATTTAACCATTGTTCCACAATTTTGATTAGCCACAGTCAATAATGCCCTCACCCATTAGGCAAGAAAAAGCGACTGAGAAAGCCCCTTTTTTTTGGTTCAGGCTCGATATGTTCGGGTACTGGTATGCGTGGATTTTCTTTGGGTTCAGTAGTAGTCAATCCGTCATGTTTGGGTTCAGATTCTGACTGTGGATCTGTTGTTATATCAGGCTCAGGTTTTTGATCGGTAAACGTAGTCATATTGGGTTTTGGGGCTTCCAATAGACGTTGCATAGCTTCAATTTGTTCTTGATAAAATGACTCTCGTTCTAATGATTGATTTTCTCGTAAAACAGCTTGATTCAGTTGTTTTTCAAGCATATCAACTTGACGTTTAAGCATGTCAATTTCCGTCAACTGTTGACTGTTAATTGATTGACTTTTGTTGTCAATCGGTTCTTTGGGAGACGGTTCTCCAAAAACTCTAATAGCTTCTGAAAAATCAATTAAACCATCAGATCCTTTAGATAAATTACCTTTATTTATATGTGCATATATGGCTTGCCTAGAAAATCCATATAACTTTGCTAACTCTGAAACTGATAGTTTTTTCATGGTGTAAACTAGCTGTCAATGTGTGTTAATAGTTGACTGTAAAGTTGACAGTGTCAATTGACATTATTATTTAAAGCCCACTTTTTCTAGTAATGATGATAATTCTTTCCTCTTTTCAGAGTCTTTAAGCATTTCAGCTATCCGTACGGCAAATTGTTCATAGCTTTCTGTGCCTTGAGAATATTTACTCATTTCGGGAAGTTCAGATAATTTATTTGCAAATAGGTAGCGTTGAGAATCTGTCATTTGTCTTGAAAAAAGATCAAGATTTTCTGATCGGTCTAGTTTTTCTATAGATTGAGTTTTGTTCTTTTTATTCTTAAATGAAAAAGAGAAACCTGATATTGAGCGTCCTTTCTTATGTTGTTTATAAGTCGCTTTAATATCTGTTTTGTCATTAATATCATTAATGGCAAGATCAAGAACTCTCTTTTTAAAATCGCTCATTAACCTATATTGATTATCTTCAATTCCTAATTGTGCTCGAAAATCTTCTAAATTAATAATTGGGGTTGTTCCTGAGCTACGCCATTGGATCAACAACTCATAGAGCCTACTTGAATAGATGCTTTTTAATTGTGATGTTTGGCTTAAAAGATATTGGGTAAAAAATTCTTTTACACCATTAATACGACTGATTCCTTGAACAACAGCAGGTGTAAAAACTATCTCGATTGCACCTTCACTATCTAAATATCTAACTTGAGAAATCCAACGACTTTTAACAAGTTTTCCATCTTCATCAAAAAAACTAAATCTACGATTAAACAAAGTATCTTCTGCTTCTTTCATTCTCATATAAGCATTTTGTCTAGTTGTACCAAACACATCAGCATAACGTAATGCATCTATTCTCAATGGTGTGTCAGTTGTTAAGCCTGTGCCTGTATCCCTAGCATCCACAATAGCCAATTGTACGAGATGAAATTCTGCTAAAGAGAGCACTTGAAATGCTTGGTTCAAACGATTTGTTTTAACTACTAGGTCATTTTTCATGGTAACTAAAAGTCTTTATATGGGCTATTAATTTAGTTTGAAAAGACATATTAATGCATTACTTTAAAAAGACAAATTTTTATTTGTCTTTTTAAAGTAATTAAACGTCTTTTTATTGGTAATTAAACGTCTTTTTATTGGTAATTAAACGTCTTTTTATTGGTAATTAAACGTCTTTTTATTGTCATATAATTATTTGATAAATATTAATTTAAATAGTGCTAAAAGCATTAAAAAGCATTAAAAATTATTAAAAACCTTTCCTGGTCAAAATTGCCCGTGGTTTTCGCTACGCTCAAACTCTATTGAATCTCGCTTTCGCTCGATTCAAGGGGCAATTTTTCTGTTAATTTCTTCGTGAATTTGAGAAAAAGCAAAGGCAAGAGCAAAAGAAACTCGGAATTCGCTTCGCTCATAATGCTTTTTGCTCGCTTCGCTCGGTCTGGAAGCCAGTTTTAGCATTTGATTTATGCTTTTTTAGGCTATACAGCCTTAAAAAGCGGTTTTTCAGAGGGTCGAGGCGCGAATTTTGGCGATGTCGCTCGTAGACACTCGCTTTGTACTTTCTGATCTAGATCCATTTTTAAAAACCCGGACCATCATAATCATTTCGTTTCGGTTCAGGCTGTGAGGGTTGTATTTCAGGTTTTGGCTTCGGTGATGTTGGTTCAATCACTGGTTTTGGTTGTACGGATCGGACTTTAAACTCCATATCTGGTTCTGGGTATAACCTGGCGTTGTTGAGATTAAAATTGATGGTATCGATATCCCATTTTTCGTGATGCAGGATTGGTTGCTGAGTTTGAATAATTTCGTCGATATCGTGGCCCAGTTCTTTTTTGTTACTGGCTTTTTTAATGAGGTGATTGAGGTAGTGCATCACTTCCGGAGAACTGAAGGGTTCGTTTGAGCAGCTGTAGTAGTATTCATGCTGTTGATCAAAGTATTGTTGGCGCTGTTCCAGTTCTCGTTCTTTGGCATTGTGTTGTCTGATTTTCTGGATTTCCGCTAGGTATTCCACGGTTTCATTTTGTTTGCCTGTCCCCAGTTTGGGTTCTGGTAGGTAGAGGGTGCAGTGTATCTCGTTGTATTTTTCGTAGTTGTCTGCCGAAACTTGGTTTTTAATTTGGATCTTCTGACCATCGATCTGGTAAGTCACGGTTGGGCTATGTTCTGCCAATGCGTCATTCAGGTGATTTTCCCAGGCTTTTCGGATATGTAGGAGGTAAGTGGTGTAGTCGGCATGGCCATCCTGTAGTTGAATTTTCTTTGCTCCGCCTTTGCTTGGTTCTTTAGCGTTGTAGCGTTTGAAGTATTGTTCCGGACTTCGTTCTATGCCGTCATCGGCTTTGAGTGAAAACATGAGGTGGCAATGGGGTTGTTCTTCACCACTGAGGCGTGATTTTACGTTGTGTATGGCGTAGGAATGAGGGTAGTGGTGTGTTGCTATGGTTTTATCAACAAATGTCTCTACGAGCGTTTTACGTTGTTCTACGGTGAATTCATTCGGTAGGGCAATTTCGTATTCCATGTAAGCTTTGGCATTGGCCCGTTCAAAGGTGTCCGCTGCTTGCCAGAATTCAACCGGATCTTTGACCCAGGAGGGCATGCATTGCCCTGGTTCGACATGTTCGAGGACTTCTGCACTCTTTTTGCGGATGCCTTCGTATTGCATGAGTCGGGAAATGTACAGGTAGTGGCTCAGTGCGTAGCCTTTATTTTTACTTTTGACGCTGAAATGGTAACTGGCCATGTTCACTTCCTTGGGGTGTTGTTGGTTTTTATGGAGTGAAACGCAATAAAAATCTCCGGATTATGTAATGCCTACAGGGCTGAAATAATCCGGTTAAAGGGGGTCAAGGGGGAATCGCCCCATTGCGTACTAGTTTCTCCGATTAGGAGAAACTGTCAAGTGCGAATTATTTAAAATAAAAATATAAATTCTTTTCAAGAAATTTTATTTTTATTTTAAATAATTATTTTCAGACTGCCCGATTGAATTATGGTAAAACCATAACTCAATCGGTAGCAGTTCTGAAAATTAGGCGGCAGATAGATGGCATTGGATAAATCAAAAAAACGTGGCAGACCTGCACAACTTTTACAAATCGCAGAGTTACATGCATTTGTAGACTATCTTTCACAGAAGAAGGATCGTTCTGATTTGCAGAATGATGTGATTGCAATGCTACGAATTGAAAAATTTAACTTTGAGTCATTGTCTGAAGCTGAACAGATCTTGGTGAAAGAGGCCTTAAAACCTTATCGTGAGCATATGAAGCTGAATTTATTGTTTGATGAGGTGTCTGTGAAGTATCCGCAGACCGCATATGAACGGAAGTTTGTGCAGTTGTTTGAGGCTTATCGGGACAATGCGTTGAGTGGTGCTGATTTTAATATCTTGAAAACCATGGCGACTCGTTATCTGAGTTTCAAAGCGCATAAGCTTGAGTTGAGTGATTTAGAGCTTTATTTGAGTCAGATCCAGAAGAAGGAAGCCAGCAAAAAAAGAACGGCTGAAAATCATCGTAAGTTTGAGTTGGGCGGTGCTGTGTTAGCTGCTTTCAAGGAGTTAGGGATTGATATTAGTCAAGATACGCCTGAACAGATGAAGAATCGCATTCAGAATACGAAAAAATTTCATGATGATGTAATGAAATCTAAGATATATCAGGAAGTTAAAAGTTATAAAAATGGATATTTTGAAAGAAATAAGCTTTTTCATCAGGTATTAGAGGGACTGAATACCTGGAAAAAAGACGGAGAGTTATTGTCAGTCATCGAAATTAAGAAAGCTTTAGCGAAAAATTAGGAGTAGCCTTTCTGAGAAAGGCTACTCAGGCGAATTTCGTATAAGGTGTATTATGTTAATTCTAGATTTTTTTCAATTCTTCTTTACGAAGAGTCAATACCTCAACACCATCTTTAGTCACTAATACGGTGTGTTCAAATTGTGCTGATAATTTATGATCTCTTGTTTTAACAGTCCATCCATCATCACAAACAAAAGTAGCTCTGCGACCTTGATTTAGCATAGGCTCTATCGTAAAAGTCATTCCTTCTTGAAGAATAATTCCTGTGTTTAGTGTTCCATAATGCAATACTGCGGGCTCTTCATGCATTTCTTTCCCAATTCCATGCCCGCAATACTCCTTCACAACAGTGTACCCATTCTTTTTCGCATGGCGCTCAATTGCATAACCAATATCACCTAATTTTGCACCAGGTTTTACTTGAGCTATTCCCTTCCACAGAGCTTCATAGGTAGTACTAACTAAACGACGAGCTGACAGGCTAACATTACCTATTAAATAAGTTTTACTTGAGTCTGCTATGTAACCATTTTTTTCTAACGTGATATCTAAATTAATAATATCACCATCTTTTAATATTTCTTTTTCAGAGGGAATTGCATGACAAACCACATCATTAATTGATGGATTTAACACATATTTAAATCCATATTGCCCCTTACTCGCAGGTCGTGCACATAGCTCTTCGATAATATATTTTTCGACAATATTATTGATTTCAAGAGTAGATTTACCTAATAAATTCAATTTATTAATATAGTCAAAGACCAAAGATAGTAAACGCCCTGATTCACGCATTAATTTTATTTCTGACTCATTTTTAATCATTAAAAATCTCTTTAGATAAATTTGCAGTAGAGACCCCTGCTGTCAAAAACTCATTATTCATTATTTCATTAAAACTTAGAGTTGGGTTCATTTCAGACAGCATTCCAATTTTTATCCAGAAAGCAGCCTGAGCATTTATTGAGCGACAAGAAACAATGCTTACTTTGCGAACATTGGCATGAGTTTCTTCATCAAGATTTACAACACCCATAGTGTAATCCATATATGTTTTATGCTTGTATTGTTGTTATTTTAAAATATATACTAAAATATTAGCAACCCCCATTTAACATAATGGCCGTTATACGAAATGCATTATAAAAAAACTTTGTTTTTCATATAGTTAAAAATTTTTAACCGCCCTCAAAAACAGCAAAAAACCGACTTTGAAACATATCGGTTTCTTTTTGAGCAATTTTGATACTTCTTGCCAATAAATTTGATTAAAAAATAATCAAAATGTCACTTTTCTCTGAGTTATCAATACAGCTAATCCTTAAATTATCCCCAATTTCTGCGGACAAATCTTGGGATAAAAATCAGCCGATTTTGTACGCCTGAGCGCACGCTAATTTAGGGATTTTGCGGATGTTCATTCACGATGAGCTTTAATGTTATGAAGTCATAAGAGAACAGGACGTTCCGCAGAATAAAAATAAATAATCGCACAAGGATCTGTGGCACGACAGGAATTATGCCAAGCGAACCAATATGGTAATCATCCACTACTACCCCCTCTTAAATTCAAATAGGTTTCCATTTATGTGGCAGTAATTTTTCGATGTCTTTCTCTTATGCGTTGGTAAACTGGTAAGAACATTAATTAAATAGGCACTGTGGTTAAGACCATTGAGTTTGGCTGACTGAATTAACGTCATGATATTGGCTATCCATGGATTGGGTGGAAAGCCAGATTTCATTGATACGGATAATTTAATTAAACTCTGGATCAGAAGTAATAATTTCATAGCTGATTGCACAGGCAATCGATTTCTATTATGTGATCTAAATGTCGCAATGGAATTCTGATATTTGCAACAGAATGGTTAATAGCTAGAGGTGGTTCTGATTGTTCTGTTCTGAATGCTGGATTTATCACAATATTAAGAAATTCAGCATTTGGGTGAGTTACTTGTTCCAGTGCAGGAGACCTTTATTTGGATTGGCTCATTCATTTATGCAATAAGTTAGCATTAATTTGGTGTTGCATTACCACTTTTGCAACGGAGGTGGCTGGTTGCTGGAAAAGTTCAACAAGATATTGTTTGAATTCAGTTGTGAAGATTCTACGAGGTCTAGTAGATGTTGTTCCTCATGTGCAGGTACGCTGTCTATAACTATCTGTAAATGCATAAAATAGGTGTCCACTTAGTGGTTGGTGGACACTATCATGGCATTGAATTTTTAGTGAAAGTGGTGATTCATTGGATACTTACGGCATACTAAAGTTAAAGCACTGTTTTCACGCTACTATAAGTATGTTCGAGTAGAGTATCAGTTTATTCTTAAGTACATAAATCAACTTAAGATTAAAACAATTTGTTTAGTTTCCAAGATTGCTCGTGCTGGGTAAGCGTCCGCTGAACCCCATGCCTATTTTTTAATTCGATTTAGGTTTCCAGCGGTGTGGTAGCAATTCTTCAATCTGGGTCGCTTTATGCGTCGGCAGCCTTTTCAGCACATCACTTAAATAGGCATACGGATCCAAGCCATTCAGCTTTGCTGACTGGATTAAAGTCATGATATTTGCCGCTCGCTGTCCACTGCGCAGCGAACCTGCAAATAACCAGTTCTTACGTCCCAACGCCCAGGGGCGCATCTGGTTTTCCACCCAGTTATTGCAAATCGGTAGATTGCCATCATCCAGATAGCGGCTTAAAGCTGGCCAACGCTTCAGAGTGTAATTGATCGCCTTGGCGGTTGGAGAACTCGATGGCACAGTCAGTTGATGTTGGTTGAGCCATTCATACAGTTGTTGCATCACCGGTTGACTGTGCTGTTGTCGGTATTCGCGGCGGTGTTCTGCTGTACTATCGGTCTTTTTCCTGAGTTCTGCTTCTATGGCATACAGTTTCTGAATCAGCACTAATGCCTGTTCAGCGACCTGACTTTTTTTGGTCACATGTAGCTCATGGAATTTACGACGCGCATGCGCCATGCAGCCCACCTCAATGACCTGACCTGATTTAAAGCGTGCTTTATAACCGCTGTAATCATCACAGACCAGATGGCCCTGCCAGTCTTTCAGGAACGCTTCAGCATGCTGACCTGAACGACTATCCTGAAAGTCATAGATCACGGCTTGAACTGGATTGTACTGTGTAGTGGCATAGGCCCAGACATAACCTTTCTTCGGTTTTTTATCATTCTCACCCATCCGCATGATGGTGACCGGTGTTTCATCTGCATGCAGCACCTGCTGTTGTAGTACCACCTCTTTTAAGGCATTGGCCAGAGGTTCCAGTTCTACACCGCAGCGACCAATCCAGTCAGATAACGTGGATCTGGACAGATCAATGCCAGCCCGCTGATAGATCAGGCGCTGACGGTACAGCGGCAAATGATCGGCATACTTCGATACCAGCACATGGCTGAGCAATTCAGGTGAAGCAATGCCTTTATCAATCACATAGGCGGGCATCGCTTGCTGAGTCAGGGTGTCGCACTGATCACAGACCCATTTGCCACGTACATGCTGTTCCTTATAGAACTGTGCCGGTCTGAAATGCAGTTTTTCACTGATATCTTCGCCGATACGACGTAACTGGCAGCCACAACTGCATTGGGTTGATGCAGGTTCATGCTCAATACGGATGG
>NZ_JACAXE010000047.1:0-15966 GCF_013391565.1 Acinetobacter sp. SwsAc6 | reverse complement strand
ATTTCTATCATTTAATCTTAATTCTATTAGATTAATGATAATACTATCATTTAATTATTGCATTAAGTCTAATGATAGATATTGTATGCGATTTGGCTCGCTATCATTCAGGTATAGTCTTTTGATAAAAAAAGCATGACTAAAAGCCATGCCTTGGGAATTCGTATAACGTGTATTATGTTAATTTTAGAGAATCTTAAAAAATACTTTTATGAAAAATAAAATTGAAGATTTAAAATCAACAATTCAAGAACTAATAGAATTGTTTGAAGAACAGAATTTAGAACATTGGGCAGAAATGTATAAAAGAATACTGTTCTATATTGATGATGATCTAGAATACGCAAAATATAAAATACAAAGTACCATTGGAGGAATGGGATCAATGGATGATATCGTTTTATATCGCAATGGTGATCCACTTATCAAAGAAAACAATCGTTTGGATTACTTAAGAAGTAAATTATATGTTTTTTGCGAAAGCTAAATTATTCTTAATATCGCTAATTTAACATAATGGCTGTTATACGAAATTCAGCGTTTCAGGCTCCCCAAAACCAAGTTTATTTCTTGCATAAATGTATCCTGTAGGATACATTTTGTTTATGTACTCAATATATACCACTGAAGTCTTTGATGAATGGTTCACCAAGTTAAAAGACCAACAGGCAAAAAGACGCATACAAGTCCGAATTGATCGGGTTGAAGATGGAAACTTTGGAGATACTGAACCAGTTGGTGAAGGTGTCTCTGAATTACGTTTCTTCTTTGGACCAGGCTATAGGATTTACTACTGCAAACAAGGGCAAAGGGTTGTTATTCTTTTAGCAGGCGGAGATAAGTCTACGCAAAGTAAAGATATAAAACTTGCCCTGCAATTGGCACAAGATTTAGAGGAGGAGCTATAAATGGCTATTAAACTTCGCAAATGGGACAGTGCTGAGCATCTTAAAACAGAAGAAGATATGCAGGCTTACTTACAAGCATGTATCGAAGAATCTAATGGTGATGCCGCATTCATTGCTAAAGCTTTAGGTAACATTGCTAAAGCTAAAGGAATGGCTCAATTATCACGAGATACAGGTCTAGGCCGAGAAAGTCTTTACAAAGCACTTTCTGGTGATGTGAACCCTAGTTTTGATACGGTGATTAAAGTTGTAAAAGCACTAAATTTGCGCTTAGCAATTTAAAAAAATTATTAAAAAATGGAGCTTTAGGCTCCATTTTTTAATTTCGTATAACGTGTATTATGTTAATTTTAGGAAAACTTCATTTCCCTATTTTTTTTACATTTCTTATATAAATTTTCAAATCACAGTCTAGTGACCAAATAAATATATCGGCACGAGGATGAAGTTCACATAACATTTCAAACTCTTTAATAATTGTTAAATCACCTAAACTAGTACCCTCTGTAGTTTTCTGTGGTGATTTATTTCTTCCAGCATGATCAGGAAATAAAGCTATCCATTCTCGAAGCTGTTCATTTGAAAATATACTAGAAAAGATAAAAGGAGCTTCATTTGCATAACTTTTCTCTAAAAGCTCATAAAAATCTTGTGCTACTTGCCGTCTAGTATTCCCATCACCATTTTGAGCGATATGATTACCAGTTTCAATAATTGTAGCTACTGGGATAATAAATTCACAACCTAACTTAGTGTAAGTTTCAAATGATTCGAATACTTCTTCTCTATCTGAGTTCTTTGAAGGTACATCTAAAATATTTAGGAAAACACTTGTATCAATTAAACAAATATTATTCACGATGTTTACCTTTCATCGACTCTAACCAACTCAAAGCTATAGTTCGTTTATCTTCACTAGATAAAGGATTCTTAACGAATCTATCAACTATACCTTTTGTAACTAGATCACCTAATGGTCCTTGGGATACAAGACCAACATAATCATCAAGTTCAGATAATCTTGTTAAACAGCTATGACCTTTTTCTTTATCTCTATAAGCAAAAGACACGTACTCTAAAGCTTCATTAGGCACTCCATCCATCAGAGCTGGATTGTGAGTTGTAATCAATAACTTTATTTTATTATCCCTAGCATATTCATATATCTGATTTAAAAGTATTTTTGCTTTATTTGGATGTATACCATTATCTAATTCTTCAAATACTAAAAGAGAACCTGGTTTAGCTGTCATCAGTGCAGCAGCAATAGCAAGAACCCGCACAGTACCATCTGACAGTAACTCTATTGACCATTTCTTAGATGAATTCTCATCACCAAAACTTTCTTCGAGTTCAACAGAAAAACGTTCTCGATTATCTTCGAAAAAACTTATACCAACAAATTTTTGTTCAGGAAGATTTTTTATGAAGTCTAAGACTTGATCTATTTTCCCTTCCATTTCTAAGTTTTTTAAAACACCTGATAAATTTGATCCTTTAAAATTTAAATTAGGAGTTATTCTTGAAAACGATCGCATTGAACTAGGAACAAAATCAAAGAATTGAATAGACTTTAAATCATCTAAACATTGATCAATTAATAAAATTTGTTCATCAACACTAAATGCTCCTTTCTCATCATTGCCAAAGTTTTCAGTTATTAAATTAAGAATATTGTTAATGTTTGGCAATATTGCCATTTTATTTTTTGGATGAAAATTAAAAGATCTAGATGGCGAACCTTTGGGTGTATTAGGCTTGATTTTTACTTTCAAAAAACCTTGTTTGCTCTCATCCTTATTTTCAATTGTTTCGTAAATTACTTTTTTACCTATGGTTAATTTTTCATTTACCAATGATATTGATTCATTATCAAAAATTTTTATAGAAAAGCTATATTGAACTTTATTATCGAAATTCATTTTCAAGGTCATAGGAATATGTTCACACATATAGACTAGATCGTGAAAATCACCTCTAAACCATTTATCTGATTCTTCTAGTTTATTTTGAATAGAATCTAGATCCACTCCTGATATAAACCATTTAATTAGTCTTAAAGCTTCAATAATATTCGACTTACCAGCAGCATTAGCTCCAATTAGCAAGTTTAAAGGGCCTAATGCTAAGCTTTGTTCAGCGCTATAACTTTTGAAATTTTCTAAACTTATACTTTTCAGCATTCAAATAGACCAATTTTAATAAAAACAATAAGAATGATAAGAATATCAAAATTACGGTGATCTTAGGTGAAAATTAGTAATCCGATAATTTTTATCAAAATTATCAACTGATTTAACATAAAACTTCTTATATGAAATTTAGAACTTATCCCTTAAAAAAATCATTAAAAAGCTCTTTATCTTTCTGTCTATTTTCTTCTGTCTTACTTTCCGCACTTAAAAACTGCTCAAAATCAGCCCATTGATGTTTAAAAGATTCATCATTCTTAAATTTATTCAAAACCCAAGCGCCAAGCAAAATTTTCCGTCTAGTTTCATTTTTCCGTTCTTGGGCTTTTGCTTCGCTTAAAAGTTTTTGCTGTTTGAGTTTAAGCTCATTCTGTTTCTGTTTTGCCTGTTCTAAGATCTGCTCTTGTTCTTTTTTTAAATACTCAATTTGCTCTTGCAGGGATAATTTTTTCTGCTGTGCTTTGGTGAGTTTCTTTAAAACTGCATCTTTCTTTTCTTGAATATCTGACATAGTATTAAACCGTGATGATCAATAATCAAACATCATCATAGAGTCAAAAAACAAAGCGAGCAATATCAAACGTAGCGAAGCGAAGTTTTCCCGGAGTGAAACGAAGGGCGCACTTACCCACTTTTATCATTTCATTCAAAAGTGGACGTTGCGACAGGGGAACCCCCTGTACCCCATGACCTCGCTTTAGCATGGTCAGCAACTTTTTCAAAGTTGCAAAAATCAAAACCACGGTATGCAGAAATTTAGGTTTTTAAAGTGGCAATTTTTCATTTGAATGAAAGCAACATCTCACGAAGTGACGGACGTTCAGCCGTTGCTTGTGCTGCTTATCGTGCCTGTGAAAAATTAGAGGATCTGACTTTTGGAAAGACTCAGGACTACACTAAAAAAAAGGGACTTGAATACAAAAATATTTATGCACCAGAACATACCAATACAAAACTTTTAGACCGTCAAACACTTTGGAATACAGTAGAAAAAAAAGAATTCAATGCCAATGGCTCAATGAAAGCCAATGCACGACTTGCCAAAGAATATATCTGTGCTTTACCACATGAATTAACAGATGCAGAACGCATAAAAATCGTTGATGACTTTTGCCGAGACTTTGTGAACAAGCACAATGTTATTGTCGATGCCTGCATCCATGCACCACATGAACATAACGATGAAACCAATAATAAAAACTATCACGTACACATGATGTTCACGACCAGACTCATCAATGAAAAAGGCGAATTAGGAAAGAAACAAAGAATCTTCAACGACCATGGTCCCGAGATCCTGAAGGACAGCCGAGCAACTTTTGCCAATGTTGTAAACACAGTATTGGAAAATGCCGGACTAGACGAACGCATCGACCACCGGAGTTACAAGGATCAGGGCTTAGACTTTCTTGAACCCACTCATCATGAAGGGCATGAAGCTACAGCACTTCGCAGACAATATGACGAGGAACAAAAAAGACCGCTTGAAGAACGTAACACTGAAATTGTGCTACCAAGAATTGCACTTGAAAATGATGCAATCAAAGCCAAAAATTTAGATGCTGCACGAGAATACCAACAGATCATCAAGGGCCTTGATCAAGAAATTATTGTTCCAAGTCGATTAGAAGATCAGATTACCCAGCTGGAAAACGAACTTCAGTTAACCGAAGCAGAAGAAAAAGAGCTTTTAGCAGAATTAGTAAATCTCAACCTAGAAGAAGAACGCCTGCAAGAACAACAGGTTCAACAGATCGACAACGCATATGATGACTTCATCCGGTGCCAAGATATTTATGCAGAATTTGCCAATCAGTTTTACACCATTCAAAGCAATGCTGCTGATAATCAAAAGCAGATTGAATCAAATCTCACCAAGACAAAACGATGGTTAGCAGAAAACAAAAGCGATTTTTACCTACATACCAATAATTTGTTTTATGACTCTTACCATCATACTTACAGAGATATAAAAAAACCTGATTTTTATGCGACTGAAAAATCAGTAGAACAGGCAAAAAATGAGAACTGGAGAGAATACGCAACCGAGGTCGAACAACTTGCTAAAGAATACGATATTGAGAATGTCGTCCAACGCTTAGGTCAATGCTCAGAGATACTGGAAAATAATGGGATTGAACGACCAACGATAAAACCCACGTTTTGGCAGAAGCTAAAACGAGAGTACGTTCATTCATTCGATACCCTACATGATTTTAATGATGATATGAGTCCCCTCCTTAAAGCAAAACGGGCAGATGATCTCAAAATTGAACAAGAAAGAATGCAGCAAGTAAGCCAAGCGGAAGTAGATCGCCAACGAAGAATTGAAAATGATCGCAGAGAAAGTGAATTTAGAGAGCAATTACGTAAAGAACGAGAGCAAAAAGAACAACGCTATGAACAAGAAAGACACGAACGAGAACATTTGGCATTTTTAAAACGCCAAGAATTGGAAAAACAGCAGAAAAACGAGCCTAAAAAACCAGAAAATGAAAATAACAACGATTACCGACCTTGGTGAATGCTGTTTAAACGCAAAAAAATAGGGTTTTTAGCGATGTTTTGCTAAACCACAGTAGATTTATAGTTGAGTTAAGAAAAAACTCTTAAATCGCAAATGAGAGCATTTAGCGAGTGTCTACGAGCGAACTACAGGGATCTAAATTTTTTCACCTGTTTTTCCCTGATTACAGGCTCCCCTGTGTATCAAGAACTCAGAATCAGAGCATCCCGAATGGGTGCGAACTGATTACGGTGGCTTTATGTCGAGCGAAGCGAGTGAAAAGTTCTATGAGCGAAGCGAATTCCTAGTTGCTTTTCTTTTTTAAAAAGTCACGAAATTTTAAGCCAAAAATTGCCCCTTCGAACTGAGCGTAAGCGAAGTTCAATAGAGTTTGAGCGTAGCGAAAACATAGGGCAATTTTTCTTATCCTGGGCTTTTAATTATTTTTAATGCTTTTAAATACTTTTAGATCAGAATAAATTTATATATTTCAATAATTAATAATCTTATATACCCACGTTTAGTTACCTATATACCCACGTTTAGTTACCTATATACCCACGTTTAGTTACCTATATACCCACGTTTAGTTACCACTTACCCACGTTTAGTTACCACTTACCCACGTTTAGTTACCCTATGGCTTCATCTAACCTCAAATAAATATTTGTGGTTATAACTACATTGTTATAATCTGTGGGTATAACAATGTTTTAATCAATCTCATGTCAAAAGAATTAGTTGTAAAAACAAATCGCTTAAACCAAGCTTTCCAGACTTTGTCTTTATCAGAATTTCATATTGTTCAACTAGCTATTGTTGATGCTAGGCATACAGGTACAGGCTTAAGTACAGATACACCATTACGAATAGATGCTCTGAGATATGCAGAAATTTTTGGAACAACCAGACAAAATGCTTATCAACGGATGAAAGAAGCTGAAGACTCGTTATTTAATCGTAGATTTAGTTTCTTTGATGAAAACGGGAAATTAATAAAAAGCAGATGGATTCAGCAAGTAAGGTACTTAGATGATGAAGGTGCTATTGAGTTAGTTTTTACACTAGCTGTTGTACAAGGTATAAGTAAAATTGACGGAATTAAGGATTTCTTTACTCAATATTTATTAAGCCAAACAGCACAACTGAATAGTACCTATTCAGCAAGGCTATACGAATTACTGATTCAGTGGAAAGCCGTTGGAAAAACACCTTTATTCGAGTTAGCGACATTTAGAGAGCAGCTTGGTATTGGCGTTAATGAATATAAGCGTATGGATCACTTCAAGACGAGGGTCCTTGATTTAGCTATTACAGAAATTAGTGAAAAAACAGATATTGAGGCTAGTTATGAGCAGCATAAAAAGGGCCGTTCAATATCAGGCTTCTCTTTTTCATTTACACAGAAAAAAACTAGAAGTGCATCAAGTGAAAATAAAAAGCACTCGGAGAATTTAGATCTCTTTTCAAAAAAAATGACAGATCCTCAACGTCATTTATTTGCCAATAAGCTCTCTGAGCTTCCTGAAATGAGTAAATATTCAGAAGGCAGTGAAAGCTATCCTCAATTTGCAGTAAGAATTGCAGAAATGCTTAAGGACTCTGAAAAGCTAAAAGAGTTTTCTCCAATGCTTGAAAAAGTTGGCTATCGTTAAACTACTAATGTAACGTTACATGTTTAAATAATATCTACTGGCATACATCTTTTTACTTAGGTTACATGATGAAAGCATTATCTGTGATTGAGCTAGCTGAACTCTATGGGATGAACAGACAGAGTATCTATAAGCGTATAAATAAAGGTGATTTATCTAAAAATAGTGATGGAAAAATAGACCTATCGGAAGCAATACGTGTATTTGGAGAACCATCTAATAAAAATAGAGATGTAACCACGTTACAGTCTACTGCGGTACAAAAAGAGACAGAAGTAGACATGCTAAAACAGCAGGTAGACATACTAAAAAAACAACTGGAACTTGCACATGAACGAGAAATTTTCCAAAGAGAACAACTAGAAGCAAAAGACAATCAAATAGAAGCAATCCAACGACTGCTAGAAGCCCCAAAAACCAATATGACTACGTTTACCGATCAGAAACCTAGCCAAGATATAGCAACGGATCCTCGGTCAGAACCTGAACCGAAACATGACGGATTGACTACTCCAGAGCAGACTGAAAATAAACGTATTCCAGTACCGGAACATGTTGAACCGGAGCAGCCGAAAAGAGGGTGGTTAAGCCGGTTTTTCTTGCCAAATGGCTAAGGGGATTATTCAACTGAGCTAATCAAAGTTGTGAAACATTGCTTAAATAATAGGCGTGGAACGTGAAAAATCATAAAAAAAACCCACCTTGGGGAAGGTGGGCTATCAACTAGGAACTACAGCGTTGAATTATAAGGATAATTATACAGCATTTCGTATAAGGTGTATTATGTTAATTTTAGAAAAAACTTAAAATTATCTATTAAAGAATCATATATTTTTGGATTACTTATAAGTGAAATAGCACCTATATAGTGCAGGCTTAGCTAGAAAAACTATAACACTCTAAGAAAGTATGGGTTTTTATGTACAAGGCAATTTCATGAGAAGCCAGATGATAAAATTCGAGGCTCCCCAATTTTGTAAATCAAATATATGCAAAATAATGTGAGTAAGCCGGCAGTACCAGCATTAACACTGGCTGCCCTAGGAGTAGTATTCGGCGATATAGGAACGAGTCCATTATATGCATTAAAAGAAAGCTTTCATGCGACACGCGGGCTACCTATTAATGAACTTAATATCCTAGGAATTCTCTCTTTAATCTTTTGGACCATTACCTTAATTGTTTCGCTTAAATATGTTTTGGTGATCATGAGAGCTGATAACAATGGTGAAGGGGGTATCATGGCATTACTCGCCTTAAACCTTAGGCAAAAAGGATTATCCCGTGGAAAAAGACTTGCAATCATTATCTTAGGTTTCATTGGAGCATCACTCTTCTTCGGTGACGGTATTATCACTCCTGCCATTTCTGTTCTATCTGCAGTTGAGGGCCTTTCTGTTGCTGCCCCGTCATTTGATCGCTTCATTATTCCCATCAGTATTGGAATTCTGATAGCCCTCTTTGCCGTTCAAAAACATGGTACTGCAATGATGGGGAAATTTTTTGGTCCTATTACCCTGTTATGGTTTCTATCTATTGGTGCCATTGGCATTATAAGTATTATTCAAAGTCCATTTGTTCTTGCACTATTCAGCCCGCACTGGGCTTTTTTATTCGTTATTAACAATCCTTTTATTTCATTTTTTGTGATGGGGGCTGTGGTTTTAACCGTAACAGGTGGTGAAGCCTTATATGCGGATATGGGACATTTTGGTATTTTACCGATCAAGTTAGGCTGGTTTTTAATTGTACTGCCATGTCTGATGCTGAATTATGCTGGGCAAGGAGCATTACTGTTAAGAGATCCTTCGGCTATTACTAATCCTTTTTACCTACTTCTGCCTTCAGCCTTTCTCTATCCAATGATTATTCTAGCTACTGCAGCAGCAGTGATTGCCTCACAGGCTTTAATCAGTGGGGTATTCTCTATGGCTAAACAGGCAATCCAGTTGGGATATCTACCTAGGCTTACAGTTTTACATACCTCTGCTTCGGAAATTGGACAAATTTATATTCCTTTACTGAACTGGCTCCTGTTTATCTCCATCACTATTTTGATCTTAATATTTGAAAGTAGCAGTAAATTGGCAGGTGCCTACGGTCTGGCCGTCACTGTGACCATGTTCTGTGACACCCTGCTAGTGGCTTTTCTGGCTTATAGTTACTGGAAATGGAGAACCTGGAAAGTCTTGCTGTTCATTATTCCGTTCGCCTTTATTGATCTAATTTTACTAAGTTCAAACTTATTAAAAGTCCTGATTGGTGGCTGGGTGCCAGTCGTTATTGCAGTTATCGTTTTTACCCTTATGATGACCTGGAAAAAAGGCAGAGAGATTCTTCAGGACAAACTGCAGAAGGACACGCTTCCACTGAATGTGTTTCTTGAGCACCTTGAACAGACAGGTCAGAAAGTGAGTGGAAATGCCGTATTTTTAACTGGAACGCCTCAAGTCGTACCCCATGCGCTTTTACATAATCTAAAGCATAATAAAGTTCTGCATGAACGTAATTTTTTGGTGACAATCAAGACTTCTGAAATCCCGTATGTTGATGAAGCTAAGCGAATCGTTACTGAAGTACTAGAGAATGGTTTTTTCAGAATAACGATCCATTATGGCTTTAAAGAAGAGCCTAATGTGCCTCATTCATTGAAACAAGCTTTTTCAGTACTGGATCTTGAGTATGACTTAATGAATATCAGCTTCTTTGTTTCTAGAGAAAGATTAATTCCAAGTATGTCCAACAAGATGTCTACATGGCGTGAAAAGTTATTTGTCGCAATGCAAAAAAATACCAGCCCTGTCAGTGATTTTTATAAAATCCCTTCTAACCGGGTGGTAGAGCTAGGTAGTCAGATTGAAATTTAAGAATTTCTAAAATGAATAGGCACCTTTAAATAAGGGTGCCTATCTGATCAGAATAAATCTTTTACTTTAATTTTCCAATAGTTGACCAATCTCTAAAGCTGAATAACCACGTTCTTTAAAGATCAAAATAATTGCTTTTTTATAATCTTCAGAAGTAGAGGTCTTATATTTTGTTATGAGTTGAATCTCAGAATTAAGCTGGAGGTCATTTTTTATCGTCAATACTTCCGTAGAGATTCTATTAAAAATCTTGAAATTAAACATACAGGTGCTCTTTATCAGCATTGTAGCGGCCCGACTACAATAAACACCTGCCTTAGCTTAGCTAGACACCCTTAGTGGCAAGGATTACAGATTAGAAAAGGCTCCGCAAGTTTTTCTAAATGGGAAGCATGAATAATCCACTAAAGTACTATCCATTTAACATAATGGGCGTTATACGAAATTAATGGATGTCCGTATAGATTACTTGCATATTGTATTCGATCGAATACAATATAGTGAGAAAACAAGGAATCCTCATGATTGAAATTAAACGTCTGCCAGAGTTTGATGAATGGTTGGATGGCATTAAAGACAATATGACCCGTATTCGCCTGAATCGTAGATTAGATAAGGTTCAACGTGGAAACTGGGGAGACATTAAGCCTCTCCAAGATGGCGTTTGGGAAATGAGAGAATTCTTCGGTGCTGGATGGAGAATGTATTACATCCAACATGGTGACGTAGTGATTGTAATGCTTGGTGGAGGAGACAAATCGACTCAACAACAAGACATAGATCGTGCAGTCAAATTATCGAAAACATTGGAGGATTAAAATGGTTAAAGTCGCAGATTTACCAAGTTTTGATATGGCTGAGTCACTCAAAACTGAAGAAGACATTGTAATGTATCTCAATATGGTTCTGGAAGAGAATGATCCAGCTGAATTAGCTCATGCACTTGGTGTAATTGCCAAAGCTCGTGGTATGACTCAAATCGCTAAAGAAGCAGGAATTGGGCGTGAAGCACTTTACAAAGCCCTACGTCAGGATTCAGCACCACGTTTTGATACGATTAATCGTGTAGTGAATGCTTTAGGCTTAAAACTCACAGTACAACACGCCTAAAACTTTAAAAATATAATAAAAATGGGAGCTAAAGGCTCCCATTTTTGACTTCAAAAAACGTGTATTATTTTAATCTTAGAAAAAAATTAAAGAGGGACAATGTATTCCTCTTTTGATGATCTTAACTGATTTTTCTATAGTTAATATCATATCCCGCATCGCTTAGCATATGAGCTACGGACATACGCCAGTCTTTATATCCATGATCGGTATATACAACACCATTCACATCACCAGGCATTTCAATATGACCTTCCTTTTTTACTAAGCAGATAACTTTCTCACGAGTATATAACCCTATTAATAACCCGTGTTCAAAGACAACATTCTGCCTAGCTCGTAATTTATATTCGCTTTCTCCAACAGCTTTGCCTTCATCATCTGGTGTATATAGAACTATACCAAATCCAATTGAAGGATCTTTCGTATAACGCTCTAATTTCTCTATGATTGTAAGACTAGCATCATGTTGTTCTCTAAGAACTATAGGTTCAATTCTTTGAGCTGATAAAAAAGCTTTTACCTCGTTTATTAATGCATCATCATGACCATGGACAATAAATACTTTAGATGGCGTAATTTTCTTTGTTTTCTCACTTAAATTAGAAATGTCTTTTTTAGTTCCTTTCGCATACGTAACTAATTCTTCTGTTATTTCTTTTTGTTTTAGAATTGCTGACTCTAAATCATTAGAATAAAAACCGATCATAACAACACTAGATGCTCGATCTTCAGCTCTTCGTTTATTAGCTTGTTGTTCTTTTAAAACTACACCAGATATTTCACTAGAAAAAATACGTAACCGCTCAATATGTTCAATAGGAATAGTACGCCCATTGATTAAAATAGGTTTTCCAACTTGATAAGGTTCAGCATATTTATTAATTACGTCTTCTAAATCTGTTAGATCTGACTTAATTTCGACTTTATCCCACGCATTCTTATGATGCTTCTCACCTAACTCTAAAATCACATGGTAATACATAATCTTAATGCCATATCTTTATTTATTTTTTTAACTATATAATAAATTTTAAAAAAATTAACTTTCTATTTAACATAAAATCTCTTATACGAAATCCAGATGTTATTCACCAATTAAAATGTCTATGCGATAAACCATTTAAAATGTCCTGTTTTTAACCACAAGAGTCAAGCACAGGATTTAAGTTTCTTTGTTCAACAACAGCTTTCTGAGCTTTACGACTTGGCATACTTTTCTTGGCCCGGGAACGTTTATTCTGTTTTTCTAGTTCTTCATGCTGCTGTTGAATATGCGCCAGGACTGAACCTAACCGTTTATTCTCAACAATCTCATTTTGCTGTAGCCCAGCCAATTTATTGAAGATGCTGTAGTTGAGCTTTCGTCCTTCATGCATGAGGGCCACAGTGCCATCCGGATACTCCAGAAATGCAATGTATTGCCCAGCAAGCTTATGATTCAGCTCTGTCGGTTCAAGCAGATAAATACATTTGTCATAGGTAATCGTCAGGTTCTTGGTGACCTTACGCGGTTCCTGCCAGGTAAAAATATCATCCAGTTCAAGATCAGATTCGGTTAATGGACGATGCAGGTTCTTTGAGTTTCGCGCACATTTGGCGAACTTCTGATTGAACTGCTCAATAAAGCAGGGCAACCAGGCATTTGCTTCTGCAATCGAACAGATGCCTTCCAGGCGCATCTCCTTGATCAAACGGTCCTGAAGGGTTCTATTCGCTCGCTCTACGCGACCCTTCGCCTGTGGGGAGTTGGCGAAGATAATATCAATGTTTAACTCATTCAGAATCCGCCCAAATTGCGTGATCTTGCTGTCTTGGCTGGATTTCTGATTCACTCTGAATACCGAGTGTTTATCGCTGTAAAAGGCCAAGGGCTTGCCGTATTGCTCAATGTAGGCTCGGGTTGAAAGCATATAGTCAAAGGTCGTTTCAGCCTCACAAAAGCGCAGATGCAACAGCTTGCCGGTAGCATCATCGATATAAACCAGCAAACAGCATTTGGTGGCTCTTCCTTCAAACCAGTCATGATATGAGCCATCAATCTGGATCAGCTCACCGAAGCAATCACGGTTATAGCGTGGCTGGTATGGGCGTTTTAGACGTTTGGATCGCGGAATCCAAAGGTCATTTGCAGTCATCCAGCGCCGAACCGTTTCTACCGGGATATTCAGGTCAAACATGCTGCTGAGCTTCTCATGCGCCAAGGTAGGTCCAAAGCCCAGCAGATGTTCAGAAATAATGGAAAGACATTGCGATTTTAATAAATCGTCATGGCGATGATGGCCCGGTTGACCACGACTGGCATGCGTCATGCCTGAAACACCATCTTGATTGAGCTTCTGCAATAACCGGGTAATTTGACGGGTGGAAAGATTCAGGATTTCAGCAGCACGGACTTGGGTAATACGATGATCTCGAACGTCTTGCAGAACTGCAAGACGTTGAATTTCTTTGTCAGACATAGTGATCAGCATCTATATTTTATATCCAGTCCATGGTGATAAAAATCATCATAAACCAGACATTTTTATTGGTGAGAATATAGACACTTTAAATGGGTTCTAACAAAAGCATTTCGTATAACGTGTATTATGTTAATTTTAGATAAACTATAGAATCCATTAGTTTTTAAACCAATAAATTAAATATTTTATGGAACTCCAGAATATTTATTCAGGCGATACTTAAGCAATAAGGGTAGGGTGATTACATAAAGTATTGCAGCTAATGCCCATACCATTCCAGGAGCTGATGCCTGAGTCATAAAATAGAGGCTAGTAACTAATACAGGACCAATTATAGCCCCCAGACTATTAAAACTGCTTAATAGCCCTTGTAATTCACCTTGTCTTTCATCACTAATACCTCTGGACATCATTGCTTGCAAAGCAGGAACGGCTACTCCACCAAGGGCAAACAATGGTAACAACGCAAAAGGCACCCATTCTTCAACAGCAATAGATAAAAGAAGTAAACCAATTGCATCGCAAGCTATTCCACATAACAACGTATTTTTCTCTCCAAACCTCTTTACCATAGGGGCGATAGCAAAAGCCTGTGCAATAGAATGGCATATTCCATAACTAGCAAGGGAAACACCTGCAATAAATATACTCCAGCCATAACGATCCTGCCCATAGATAACCCATAAAGTTGCGGGGACTTGTGAAACCAATGTGATAATTAAAAAGATACCAAGCAATGGAGCCATATTAGGTTGAGTGATCAAATAGGATAATTTCTTTAATATTGATTGCTCCTGAACCTTCTCAGTCATTTTATTGCTGTGTTTTGATTCTTTTAATAAGACTGCTGTCATTATTAAATTAATCCCATTCATAAAAGCAGCAGCAAAGAACGGTGCATGTAAGTTCCATTCACCCAAAACTCCACCTATTACCGGACCCGCTATAAACCCAATACCAAAGACAGCTCCAAGGAGACCAAACCTTTTTGCACGCTCATGGGCTGGAGTAATATCTGAAACATAAGCTGTTGCAACAGCCATGTTGGCACCTGTAATTCCCGCAAAAATACGACCAATATATAGCCACAATAGAGAAGGAGCAGCAGCCATTAGGAGATAATCAGCCGTTGCACCAGCAATTGAAATAATTAATACAGGTCGACGTCCAAATCGGTCACTCAACGCTCCAAGGATAGGTGCAAAAATGAACTGCATCAGAGCATACACAGCTAATAAAGCACCATAGTGAACACCGCCTGCTTCAGCTCCAGCCAATGACCGTAATAATTCAGGCAAGATCGGCATAATTAAACCAATCCCAACAGCATCCAGAAATATAGTGATTAAAATCACGCTCAATGATTTCTTCACAAATGCCTTCTCTAGCAATGATAGAATTAATATTCTCTCACACACTCCCTATCAGTGATAGATTTATGAGTAAAAAAGATATTGCACCTCAACGTCTGACACGTGAAATAGTCCTGCGTACCGCATTGGATATGTTGAATGAAGAAGGCATAGATTCAATAACCACACGCAAGCTAGCTCAACGATTGGGTATTAAATCTCCAACTCTATATTGGCATTTCAAGAATAAATCCTTGTTAATGGAAGCAATGGCGGAAACCATTATAAATGAACACCATTTAGTTTCTTTACCCATCGATGGGATGACATGGCAAGATTGGTTGCTCGCTAATTCTGTAAGCTTTCGTCGAGCACTACTAGCTTACCGTGATGGTGCTCGTCTACATGCAAGAACTAGCCCCAGTCAAGGACATTTCAACACGATTGAGGCCCAAGTTGCGCTGTTATCTCATGCTGGGTTTTCTCCTGTTGAAGCAGTTGCATTACTTATGACATTAGGAAGGTTTATTGTTGGGTGGGTCCTTGAGGAGCAGCAAGAAGAAATAAGATCAGACCCACCATTCGAAGCCGATCCAACTATATATCCACTCATGCTCCAAGGAGTGAATACCTTACAAAATATGAATGCGGATGACATTTTTGAAAATGGGATTCGTATGGTGATTATCGGTGCTGAAAGACAACTTGATATTAAAATGCAAACTTAACTCTATACTGCTTTAAGCAACTGTTCTATTTAGTAATAAAGCTTTTATCCTTAATTATTTAACATAATGGCTGTTATGCGAAACGAGATCTACCAGCTCTCGTTTTTTGTTATGGAAACTGCTAAAATTCAAATACGCCATTGACGTATAAAGAGTCCATGTTATTTATTGAAACCAGCATCT
>NZ_JACAXE010000046.1:0-15995 GCF_013391565.1 Acinetobacter sp. SwsAc6 | reverse complement strand
TTTAAGTTCTTGGCAAATTCTTTGGCTAATGCCAGCATTGCTTCATCTTTCATGGTAAACACCTGTGTTGCCCCTAACAGCGTTGAGGGATAGTCTAAGCGTTTACACAGTTTTATTTACAGTCTCTAATTTTAATTTCAGAGGGGATTAACCACGACCATTACGGCTACGACTACCACGTGGCGCTTTGGTATTTGGACGTGTTGTACCATTGGTACGACGTTTTGGCTTTTCGCTCTCCTCCATTTGCCAAATACGTTTAGTACCTGACTTTTTCACAGAACCATCTTTGTTCTTACGTACCATTGGTTTACCACCCGTACCGCCTGGCTTTTTCACGTATGAACGTGAGCGATAAGGTTCTTCCTTTGGTACATTTTGAAAGTCTTTATACAATAAAGGCTCGATATCTTTGGTTTCGCCTGGTTGTAAAGCCATTTGAACTAAGTCAATAGAACCAATTTTAGTACGAATTAAACGTAAAGTTGGGAAACCAACAGCAGCCGTCATACGACGAACTTGGCGGTTACGGCCTTCACAAATTGAAATTTCAACCCAAGAGGTTGGTACATTTGCGCGGTAACGTACAGGAGGATCACGTTCCCATAACCATTCAGGCTCTTCAACTTTACTTGCTTTAGCAGGTAAAGTCATACCGTCTTTTAATTCAACACCTTGGCGAAGTTTTTCTAAAGCTTCTTCAGTTACATCACCATCGACTTGTACCAAATAAGTTTTAAACTTTTTGTTTTCAGGGTTGGTGATGTATTGGTTTAAACCACCATGGTCTGTTAAAAATACTAAGCCTTCAGAGTCCATATCCAAACGACCCGCCAAACGAAGTGTTGGGTCATCTACGAAGTCTGACATCGTCATGTGAGCTTCGTCTTTGCGGAATTGGGAGAGCACGTCATAAGGCTTGTTAAGAATGACGATTTTCATAAAAAATAACTTCTGTAATTACATGAATTAGAAATTGGTGAGGATTTATTGAAAAAAGAAACATAGAGGTTTCTTGTATAAATCTCAAATAAAGTGAATTTGCATACGAGTATTATGCGTGAAGACGGATTAAAAGTAATGTATAACCGCAAATATTTTTTAAAAATGCATTTTTTTGGATGTGATGTGTTTCGTTTAGGCCAAAAAAAACCGCACAGAATGCGGTTTTTTTTAAAGAGCGAATTAACGCATTTTTGCCAAGAAGCGACTTAAGCGCGTTAATGCTTCACGCAGTTCATTTTCGGCAGGGAGGAATACCACACGGAAATGATCCGGTGTTGGCCAGTTAAAGCCAGTCCCTTGTACCAATAAAACTTTCTCTACTTTTAAGAAGTCCAGCATGAACTTCTCATCATCCTGAATTGGATAAATTTCTGGGTCTAATTTCGGGAAGCAGTACATTGCACCTTCAGGTTTCACGCATGAAACACCAGGAATATCATTCAACATTTCCCAAGCAATGTTGCGCTGTTCGTATAAACGGCCACCTGGACGGATCAAATCGTTAATAGACTGATAGCCACCTAATGCGGTTTGAATCGCATATTGTGCTTGATGGTTAGCACAGAGGCGCATAGATGCCAGCATGTCTAAACCTTCAATATAGTCTAGCGCACGCGATTTATCACCTGTAATTGCCATCCAGCCTGAGCGATAACCTGCAATACGGTATGATTTGGATAAACCATTAAATGAGATACACAGTTGATCACCTGCTAAAGCAGCTACAGAAACGTGTTCAATGCCGTCATAAACGATTTTGTCGTAAATTTCATCAGCAAATAAAATGAGATCGTATTTTTTAGCAAGATCTACAATTTGTTGAAGCACGTGGCGTGGATATACAGCACCAGTCGGGTTGTTCGGGTTAATAATCACAATACCACGGGTGTTTGGTGTGATTTTGCTTTCCATATCTGCAATATCTGGATACCAGAAGTTTTCTTCATCACATTTATAGTGAATCGCTGTACCGCCAGATAAGTTAACTGCTGCAGTCCAAAGTGGGTAATCAGGCATTGGCACGAGCATTTCGTCGCCATCATCCAGCAAGCCTTGCATAGCCATAACAATCAGTTCAGATACACCATTACCTACGTACACGTCATTTACGTGCATGTTAAGGATGCCTTTTTGCTGGTAATACTGGCAAATTGCTTTACGTGCAGGAAAAATACCTTTTGAGTCGGTATAGCCGATCGCATTAGGTAAGTTTAATGCAACGTCATTAATAATTTCTTGTGGCGCTTCAAAGCCAAATGGTGCAGGGTTACCAATATTTAGTTTAATAATTTTATGGCCAGCTTCTTCCATTTCATTGGCCGCTCGTAACACTGGTCCGCGAATGTCGTAGCATACATGCTCAAGCTTAGACGATTTCTTAATTTCGCGTGGGGTGTTGATAGTGTTCGGCATTTTTATAGTCTCGGAAGGAGTGGAGGTCACTTTTGCATAACGGTATAAATAGCTTTTAAATGTCTCTGTTGTTACTAAGTCAAGATGGTGTTCATCTTTGAGTAAAGCAACAATTTTTTCATGCGTAAACCCAGCCTGCTGATATTGTTTAATCACGGGCAGCAGATTTTTAAAAATTACGCTCTTTTTTTGCGACATTTTTTAATCCTGAGCAAGAGTAGAGCTAAGCCTAACACTTATTTTGCTCACAAAAAAGCATTTAATTTTTTAATTTGCTTACTTGTTAATTTAAAATGCTTACTTTTTGCTTTTATGGTCATTATATCGATTTTGTAAATTGTTGAATAAAGACTAGAAATTTAACATTGAATGACGTAAATATAGGATTATCCTATTTTAAATAGCACGATATAAAGGGACGTCATCATGGGAAAACTCAATAAAACAGAACGAGAATGGCAAAGAGAGTTGTCGCCAGAAGAGTTTCGCATTACACGTCAAAAGGGGACGGAGCCAGCGTTTACAGGTAAATATTGGAATACCAAGCAAGAAGGCACCTATGTATGCCGTTGTTGTGGTGAACCATTATTTACATCGGAGTCTAAATTTGATAGCGGTTGTGGCTGGCCAAGCTTTACACGTCCTGTTAATGGTGTGGTTATTGAAGAGCATTTGGATACGACGCACGGTATGGTCAGAACTGAAATAGTTTGTCATCATTGTGACGCACATTTAGGGCATGTTTTTCCTGATGGCCCAGAGCCGACAGGATTGCGTTATTGCGTGAATTCGGCTTCCTTAGACCTAAAAACACAAGAAAAAAATGACGAGGAAACTTATCCATGACCAACATATATCAGTTTGAAGCTGAATTATTAGATGGGAAAAACAAATCTTTTGCCGATTATGAAGGCAAAGTGCTTTTGATTGTGAATACAGCCAGTAAATGTGGCTTTACACCACAATTTTCTGGGCTAGAAAAGCTCTATCAAGAATATAAAGATCAGGGCTTGCTAGTATTGGGTTTTCCATGTAACCAATTTGGTAGCCAAGATCCTGGTTCTAATGAGCAAATTGGTAGCTTTTGTGAAAAAAACTACGGCGTTTCATTTCCAATGTTTGCCAAAGTGAATGTAAAAGGTGCAGAAGCGCATGTCATTTTCCGTTATTTAACCAATAATTCTAAAGGTATTTTAGGAAGTGGTATTAAATGGAATTTTACAAAGTTTTTAATTGGTAAAGATGGCAAAGTCATCAATCGCTATGCGCCAACGACCAAGCCAGAAGACTTACAAGCAGATATTGAAAAAGCGCTTGCCAGTTAAAAAGCTTGATCTGCTTAAAAAGAAAATAGTCATGCATATTGTGCAAAATAAAAAAGTAGCCAATGGGTTACTTTTTATTTGCATTTAGATTGAACTAACATACACAGCTTTGGCTGAGCATCAATTCAAAAAAGAAATCAAAATTTTGAGCATAAGATGGCTTATTTTTATACTGAGGGATGCAGTATAAGCAGTATAAAAAGACACGCTTTTGATAAAAAATAATGGATTTAATCTGTGGAAAATAATAAATGTATGACCCTAAATTAATTGAAAAACTAGAACGTGAGTTACGACAAAATCCAAAAGCCTATCAAACTAAAGTGATGTTACTGGCACTTTTAGGTAATTTTTATATCGTGTTTGGGGTTTTCATTCTTTTAGTTCTTTTAATCCTTGCCTGTTTATCCATTTTAGTTTTGAAAGCTTTTGCAATTAAACTGATTGCGATTGCTGGGGTATTTTTATTTGTTGTGGTGCGTTCACTTTGGGTTACGGTGGATGCACCGACTGGAATTGAAATCTCGGAAAAAGATGCACCTGAGCTTTTTAAAATTATTGAGCGTTTAAGTGGGCAGTTGAACGCAGTCAAATTTAATCATGTATTAATTACCGATGATTTTAATGCTGCTGTGGTACAACGGCCACGTTTAGGAATCTTTGGCTGGTATGAAAACTATTTAATTATAGGTTTGCCTTTGATGCAGTCCTTAAAGGTTGAACAGTTAACTGCTGTTTTAGCACATGAATTTGGTCATTTATCCAAAAACCATGCGCGGACAGCCAATTGGATTTACAGACAACGTATCCGCTGGGCACAATTATTTACTGAAATTGAGCAAAAGGTGAGTCATGTCGATATTATTTTTCGACCATTTTTAAAGCGGTTTGTTCCTTATTTTGTGGCATATTCATTTCCGATTGCACGGGCGAATGAATATGAGGCCGATAAAATATCAGTGAACTTAACTTCTGCAGAAGTCGTAGCGGAAACACTGAGCACGGTGAATGTTATTGGGTTTTATTTGTCGGAAAATTATTGGCCTAAAATTTTTAAGCAAGCTGAGACGTCATCTCGACCAAATGTTTTGCCTTATACGGGTTATGTACAACGTTTCTCTGATGAGGTTTCTAGTGAAGATACGCACGTTTGGTTAAATCATTCTTTAAATGTGCATACCAATTTTGAGGATACACATCCATCATTATCAGATCGTTTAAAGTCGATTGGTCAAGTTGCTCGGGTGAATTATCCTGTACAAGGTCAAACTTCAGATTATTTATTGGGACAAAAACGACTGGAAATAGCCACTGAGTTTGATCAAACATGGCAAAAATCGGTGCAGTATGATTGGCAAAAGCATCATCAGGTATTTCAAGAGCAAAAAGACTATTTGGCACAGTTATCTGAAAAGCCGACGGACAGTTTAACCTTTGAAGAGCGTATAAATTATATCGAATTAACCGAATATGTTGCTTATCAGCCTGAACGTGCTTTTGAACTGAAGGCACAGTTATATCAATATTTTCCAGAGCATGAGCATGCGATTTATCTGTATGCCAAAGAATTGATTATACGAAAAGACGTACAAGGCATAACTTTACTGCAACAGGCCATGAATAAGAATGCATTTTTTACGATTCCAAGTTGTGAATTATTGATTCAATACTATGAAGATGTAGAGGATCATGCACAAGCGACACATTTTAGACAGATGCTAGAGCAACGTGTTGAAATTGAAATGAAGGCAGCGCAAGAGCGTGAGACGATTTCGTCAAATGACAAGTTCATGTCGCATGGTTTGGCACAAGATGAGTTGAATCAGCTACTCAGCAAATTAGAAAAATTTAGTTCAATTCAAAAAATGTGGCTGGTAAGAAAGCGGACTAAGTATTTAAATGAACAGCCTTGCTTTGTTTTTGCGTTTAGCTTAAAGGACGGTATGTTTGATAAAGTAGATGCTGAACTGGTACTTCAAACCATCAATGTGCTCAAATCTACAATTACTTTTCCAGGTGAAACTTTTTTAGTGTGTAGTGATTTGTCAGAAATGAAGGTACTGTCTAAAAAAATAATAAAAACGCCTAATTCAGCAATTTTGCAAAGATAGCAGGGTTCATTTATATTGAGTGAGTGGCTTAGTGCGTGTTTAACAAGGTGGTGGTATGCGTGGCTAAGCATTGAAAACTGATAATAAATTAAATCCATAAGAGGGTTATTGTGGTTCAACATTATAAATTTCACTTTGTATGGATTTCTTTTAGCGCTATTTTTTCTGGGTCTGCTTTTGCGGATACTCAAACTGATGAACTATTAAAAATGCTGACCACACCTGTTGCTGAGTATAAGGTTGATACTCAACCTTATGTGATTGATCCTAAAATTGCCAAACGACAATATGAAGTGACGTGGCGGGTACAGCCATCCTTTCGGGTGAATGCGGAGGATTATCAGAGCTATCGCCAGCCCATTAAGGTGGAAATGATTGTGGAGGCGGGATCAGGCCAGATTTTACAATCTAAAACCATCCGATCCTCAGGTTCTGTGCGTGTAGATCAGAGAGTGCATGATGCTTTGCAACAAGCCAAATTACAGCCTTTACCGATGGTGGAAAGAACACTGCGCTATAGTCTAGTCCATGAATTTAATATTGCACCACCGCTTTAGCAGAAAATCAGAATCTGAAATGCCATGTTTTAGTCATATTTGAGATGTTTATTACTGGTGTTGACGGCAATAAAAAAGCCCCAAAGTTGGGGCTTTTTTATGCTTAATTGATACTTACAAGATCGCTTTTAAGCGTTGTATGACTTGCTCACATTGTGCAATATCAGCAACCAGCGCCATACGTACATGGTTTTCACCTGGGTTACCTTGCGCCGTATCACGTGATAAATAACGACCAGGAAGCACTTTAATATGTGCTTTTTCCATCAGCATTTTGGCAAAAGCTTCATCATTGTCGACTTTTAACCAGTAATAGAAGCCAGCATCTGGCTTTTGTAGTGGAAGTAAATGACCAAGCTCATTTTGGAATAATTCAAATTTTGCACGGTACAAACGACGGTTTTCTTCTACGTGTGTTTCATCATCCCAGGCTGCAATTGAAGCCAGTTGATGTTGTACAGGCATTGCAGCGCCGTGATAAGTACGATATTGCAAATAAGGTTTAAGTAACGCCGCATCACCAGCCACAAAACCTGAGCGCATGCCTGGAAGGTTAGAACGCTTAGAGAGAGAATGGAATACGACACAGTTTTTATAGTCGTCACGGCCCATTTCAGCACAAACTTCAAGTAAGCCTACAGGTGCTTCATCAAACCAAAGCTCTGAATAGCATTCATCAGAAGCAATCACAAAACCATATTGATCAGACAGTGCAATGAGCTTTTTAAATTGTTCTTTAGACAGTACTGCGCCAGTTGGATTGCCCGGCGTGCAGACGAATAACAATGCTGTTTTTTCCCAGACTTCCGCAGGCACAGCATCGAAATTACCTAAATAGTTATTTTCTTCTGTGCAGTTAATGAAATATGGTTGTGCACCAGCGAGTAAGGTTGCACCTTCATAAATTTGGTAAAACGGATTTGGCATCACTACATAAGGTGCTTCTTCACGGTTTACGAGCGCTTGTACAAAAGAAAAAATTGCTTCACGTGTACCTGATACTGGAAGTACATGATTTTCAGCACTAATAGTATTTAACTTGAAGCGACGTGCTAGCCAGTTAGCAATACTGGTGCGTAACTCAGGCAAGCCTTTACTGTTTGGATAGGTTGAAAGATGATTAAAGTTGTCAATAATGGCTTGTTTCACAAACTCTGGTGCAGGGTGCTTTGGTTCACCAATAGATAGTGGAATTAAAGGCAGTGCTGCTGGTTGAATATCCGCGAAAAGTTTATTCAATTTTTCAAATGGATATGGATGTAATAATGACAAACTAGAGTTCATGAAACCTTTACCAGTTAAATTAAGTTAATGATGACTACATACTTGGTTCGAAGCTTCATCGAGCGCTGCTTTGAGCTGCGCTGCAAATGTTTCTGCTTCGTTCGCATTCATGGGGATGCCATCTTTTTTAGTCACAAAGAAAATATCTTCTGCGCGTTCGCCTAAAGTCGCAATTCGTGCAGAATGAATATCTAGTCCTTGCATCATAAATAAACCACCAACTTTAGCAAGTAAGCCGGGGTGGTCAAGTGTCGCAATTTCCACCATGTTTTGTTGTAAGGCTTCATTAAGGGTGACTGCAACTGTATTTTCAATATCAAAATGGCGTAATTGACGAGGAATACGACGTTGCATGAGGCCAGGATAAACATCTGCTTGGCTGAGTGCTTTAATTAAGGCATCAATGACCGTATGTTCACGATCTGGGTCCGTGAGTAAGGTGCCAAAGCGATCGAGGACTACATACGTATCTAAGCTAAATGACTTCAGTGCCGTAATAATTCGCGCATCTTGGACGTCTAAATTCATACGGTCAAGCACTGCAACCGTTGTTGCAAATAGGTTCGGTTGGTCTTGAGTGTAAATAAAGATCTGTACGGCATCTTGCGCGAATTTACGATGTGCGCGCATGAGCACTAAAGGTTCGGGATTGCTACCATGTTTTAAAATGGCACGGGTATGCCATGCAATTTCATTGGCAGATTCTTTGACAAAATATTCATCGCCTAATTCTTGCCATACTTTTTCAACATCATCGAGTGAGAATTCTTCAACCAATAATTCGCTGGCAGCAAACTTGGTGTCTTCAATCAGCATTTGATAGTCGACTGGTCGACCAATGCCCGAACGAATTACATCACGTGCTTGAGTGTAGAGCTGACGCATGAGCGAAGCGCGCCATGTATTCCAAAGCGTTGGGTTGGTTGCATTGATGTCTGCAACGGTTAAAGCATAAAGATAATCGAGATGCTCCATATCACCCATTGTTTCGGCAAAGGTTTTTACTACATCTGGATCAGAAATATCTTTTTTCTGTGCAGTAACAGACATTTGCAGGTGGTTTTTGACCAACCATGCAACCAAGTTTGCTTCACGCTCAGTAAAGCCATGTGCTAGACAGAATGCAATAGCATCCGATGCTCCAAGTTCACTATGGTCACCACCACGGCCTTTGGCAATGTCATGGAAAATTGCTGCTAAATACACAATGTCACGACGCGCAAGGCGTTGGAATACAGAGCTTACGACAGGGAAGTCTTTTGCAAATTCAGGTTCTTTAAAGCGGTTTAAATTACGAATAAGCAGTAGGGTGTGAGCATCAACTGTATAGATATGGAAGAGATCATATTGCATCAGGCCCATAATTTGGCCAAAAGCAGGGATGTAATTGCCCAAAACACCATAGCGTTTCATAGCTACAAGTGTGTCATATAAGCGATACGGTGAGCGGATAATCTCCATAAATAGCGCTTGATGCGCAGGATTATCTCGAAAAGACTGATCAATCCGTTTTGCGGCTAAGGTTAATAGACGTAATGTGCGTGCACGAATACCTTCAATTTCAGGGCGGTTAGCAAGTAAATAGAAAATTTCTAAAATTGCACTTGGATTCTCTGAAAAAATCTTGTGATGTTGAACTGCCAGTTTGCCATCGACTAATTTAAAATTCTCATTGATTTCTTCAATTTGTCGTTCATAACTTGGCAAGCGCGGTGTAATGACAGATTCATTAAAGTACGCCAATAGCATTTCATTCAGCGTAGAGACCTGTTGTGCACTACGGTAGTAGCGCTTCATGAATTGTTCGATTGGGTAGTTAGGCGATTTGTCTTCTTCACGGTGATAGCCAAATTTGGCTGCGATTTCACGTTGATAGTCAAACAACAGACGGTTTTCGTCACGCTTGGTTAAGCGGTGTAGGTGGTGGCGAATTTCCCAAAGAAAGCTTTCAGCTTCTTCGAGTACACCCAGTTCAAATTCTGAAATAAAGCCCAAATGGACTAAGTCGTAAATACGGTTGACACGAAAATGACGTTTTGCAATCCAACCAATTTGGTTGATATCGCGAATACCGCCCGGAGCATTTTTAATATCAGGTTCTAAGTTACTTTCGGTATTGTTGTGTTGTGCATAGCGTTTGGTTTGTTCCTGCATTTTCGCATCAAAGAAGGTTTTATCCGTCCATGTTTGCGACACAATGCGACGTGGCCATTTTGCAAGATGTTCGTTGCCTGTAATTAAACGAGCTTCAATTAAAGCCGTGGCAACAGTTAAATCGCTTGCTGCTTGCGTTACACAGTCCGCAATCGTGCGTACACTAATACCGGGCTTAAAGTTGCCGACATCCCAGAGTGAAGAAATAAACGTTGAAATTTGGGCTTCTAATTCTTTTGGAATGTCATCCTCAGACAGAATCATAATATCCACGTCTGAGTAAGGGAGCATTTCGCGTCGGCCGTAACCACCAACGGCAAAAAGACCTAACTGGCTATGTTCTAATTCAGCGTGTTGCCATAAGAATTTAAGCGCTTCGTCAATCAGATCGGAGCGAGTAACAATAATTTCACGAATCGACAGCCCTTGTTCAAAACGCTCTTGTAGCTGATTTTCAACATCTGTACGCCATTGGTTAATGGCCTTAATGTCGTGGCTATTTTGAGCATAATCCAGCAATGGAAGAGTATCGATCATGAACAAGGGTCCGTTTAAATGTGTATGACTAACTTAATTTTGATGAACACTAATGAGTTGTGCAGTTTGGGTCGCGAGTTCACGTGCTTGGTCAGTCGTTTCAGCACGCGCAGTGGCTACACCCATGCGACGACGCTTAAAGCCTTCTGGTTTACCAAATAAGCGCAAATCGGTATTCGGGTTTGCCAAAGCAAGATTTAAGCCAGAAAATGACAAATTAGTATCATCAACACCCGCATAAATAACAGCGCTGGCTGCTGTGCTATGTCGTGCGGTATTTACAGGTAGTCCTAAAATGGCACGTGCATGTAACTCAAATTCACTTTGGAACTGAGATGCCAATGTAACAAGGCCAGTGTCATGCGGGCGAGGAGATACTTCACTAAACCATACTTTATCGCCTTTGACAAACAGTTCCACGCCAAAGATGCCACAACCACCTAATGCGACAGTGACTTTGTGTGCAATACGTTTGGCTTCTTCGAGTGCGACAGCTGTCATGATTTGTGGTTGCCAACTTTCGACGTAATCGCCTGAGTCTTGGCGGTGTCCAATTGGGTCGCAGTATGATGTTTCAATTTCACCTGTTTCGGGATGTTTTGAGCGTACAGTCAGTAAAGTGATTTCAAAGTCAAAATCAATTTGTGATTCAACAATGACTGTACCTTGATTTACGCGACCACCAGTTTGAGCGTATTCCCAAGCGGCATCAACTTCTTCAAAACTTTTAACGCGCGACTGTCCTTTACCTGATGACGACATGACTGGCTTAACAAAATTTGGATAGCCGATGTCATCACAGGCTGCACGGAAAGACTCAAGTGTATTTGCAAATCGATAAGCAGAAGTAGGTAAACCAAGCTCTTCTGCAGCAAGGCGACGGATACCTTCGCGGTTCATGGTGAGGTTAACGGCTTTTGCCGAAGGAATAATATGTGTGCCTGTTTGTTCTAATTCAACTAAAACTTGTGTTGCAATGGCTTCAATTTCTGGAATAACTAAGTTTGGTTTTACGCTTTCTATTAATTGTTTTAATTCGGTAGGGTCTGCCATGTTGAGCGTATGTGAATAGTGTGCAACTTGCATCGCAGGGGCATGGTCGTAACGATCAGCAGCATGGACTTCCACGCCAAGTCGTTGCAGTGAAATCACCACTTCTTTACCTAATTCGCCTGAGCCTAAAAGTAAAACTTTAAACGCTGAAGATTGAAGTGGAGTACCAATAGTCACGCTCATGTAAATCATCCATGCTTGATTTTATGGGCTTTTAGCATAGCAGAACTTATTGGGTAGATAAGTATTGGTTCACATAAATAAATGATATTGTCCAACAATTTTATTTATAAGATAGTTGGTGTAGCAAGTGAAAAAACTTTTATAGATTCAATAATTAAAAATATATAAGCGCATTGGCTGACTAAAATACGTATTCGTATGAATGCGGTATTGATCAGTTACAATAGTTAAAGTTGGGCCGATGTAAAACAAGAACCTAAATTAATAATCGCTGTAAAAAAAGCGCATGCTAATCTGCATGCGCCCTCGTGTAAGCCTGTGTGAATACTAAAAATGAAATGGCACGTAGGTGTAGACCAAACCATAGGTTAAGGCTGCAGTTAAAGTCGCAGGAACAATTTGCTTAAATTTGAAATAAAGCCCAGCAAGTACAATAAATCCTGCCAGCATCGCAACGCTTTTGTCTGGGGTTTCAAGTAATGGAGGCAATGTTGCGACCACGAGCATGGAGCTAATGGCTGAAATCCCAATCGCACCTAAGGCAATTTTGAGCCAAAGTGAGCCTCGCTTTTGCGAATCCTTTTGGAATTTCTGGATAAAATAAAATGGTCCAAAGCGAGATGCAAAGTTAGCAATACCAACCACAATGCCGACCACAATAATTTCTAAGTTCATATTAGGCCTCTTTGTGTTCTGGGTCTGGTTTTTTTAAGACATAATGCTTAAACAAACCTGCCAATATGCCTGAAGATATACCAATGAAAATAGCTGCTGATAAATCAATCATATAACATGCAACAGCAGATACAACAACGGTTACAGCAACCACGAAAGTATGTTTGCGTTCAAAAGCAGCCAACAAGAAACTAAGAAAAAGCGCAGGTAATAAGAAATCGAGGGCCGCTTGTAAAAATTGCGGTAGGTTGCTGACCTGATCTGCAAATAAGCCACCTAAAAAAGAACCGAGTGCCCAAGACATCCAACTAAATAAACTGAGGCCAAGCATCCAAGACTCAGACCATTCTTGGCGACGCTGAGACAATTTGATCATGCCAGAGGCAAAAACTTCGTCTGTAAGACCCCATGCCCAGACGGCTGTTTTCTTTAGATTCAGGCGGTCTTGAATGAGGTTTTGTAGGGCTGGGCCATAAAGTAAATGTCGAATATCAAGTGCTATGACGGTAAGTGCAGTCATCCAAATCGAGGTGCCACTTCCAAGTAAGGCAACAACTAAAAATTGACTAGCACCTGCATACATAGAGCATGAAAGAAACAATGCTTCCCAAGCACTAAAGCCAAATTGAGTAGCAGATACACCAAATGCAAAAGAAACAGGAAGATAAGTAAAGATAATGGCTTGGCTATCTTTGGCACCTTGCCAAAAACCAGCTACTTTTATAGGAGGAGTTTTGTGCTCAGACACGACACACCTTAGCGGGAGGTTAAACAAAGGGTCAAAACGACGTTGAGTATTGTACCTGAATTTACTAGCATAGTGCCGAAATGTTTGGATAAGTGAATTCGCTATGTTTAGCTTCAAGTCAGTTGTTTTTAAAACAACTATTTTGCTGTGCAGCGTATGGATGTTGCAAGCATGTGGCAATAGTTCAGATCAGGCTGAAGAAAAAGTGGTGATTAAGCCTGCACCAAAACTGACGAATGATGCAACGGTATATGCCAATGAGGCATGGAAACTGATTAATCAAGTGGATCACTTGGTTTATGAAAAGAAAATTGCAGAGCTTGATGGGCAAGTACGTAAGCCTGCGCGGAAATTGAGTACGGACTGGCGCATTAATGTCAAAATGACTGATTCTGTGACAGAAGGCAAATATGCCTTATGCCGGAAAGCACTCACAAGTTTAGATATTTGGGCGCGCGAAGTGCTTGAAAGTTCGAGTGATGTAGCACAAAAGCAAGCTGACTATGAACGCGATAAAAAGCAGTGTCAGGGTGCAATTGATAATCCTAATTTAGGCAATACAGATCCAAAGAAAATTGGAGTCTAAGCTTGATTGAGCCTCAGAATACAATGGTTAAAAAGCCGTAAATTTATTTTTACGGCTTTTTTTTGTAGTGTTTTTTACATATTTGAGTATTTTTAAAACTTAAAAAAGATTAGATAAAGTATTGAATTGAGTGGCTTATAGGTTGGTGTAATTTAAAAAATAGGAATAATAAACTCTATATGGCTGAATTAAATGATCTTTTTTATAGTTGGACTTATTTTTAAAAAGTGTATTGTTAATTTTATTTAGATGTATTTTCGATGAGTGATATTTTTAATTTATAAGTTAATAAAAATAATAAATTATCACAATTTGATAAATTATGTGAAAATAACTCTGAAATTTAAATTTATTTGTATGAAAAATTAAATATAGAATTGGTGATTAAGATGAAAAAAGCATTAATTTGTGTGGTTTCTGTTCTTATGTTGAGTATGGCAACCAATGTCAGTGCTAACAGCAATACTGAACAATCAAATGAAGTTGCAAACTGTCAAAATGGCTTTGATAGCGTAGATGTGTGCAAGCTTTTATCTTAAGTTTGTATGAGATTAGCGCACTTAAATTGATCAAAAAACAATAAGTATGTCAGTAATGGTGCGGGTAATTGCACCAAAATATTCCAGTTGATCTGTTCGGTATTAAAAATGATATAAAACGCTACGATCTACAGCAACACACAATGAATTGCGCTATTCAGGTTCATGAATCGTTAGTGTATGTGCAATCCTATGAAGCAATGCTAAATCTAAAATTTCAATTTTACGAAAAGCCACTTTGAGTACGCCTAGTTTTTCAAGCTCTTGAAGGGCTTGATTAATGGTTTGTCTAGAACAGATCAGCATTTGTGCAAGTTGCTCTTGAGAGAGGTGAATAGATCGTTGCTCAATCGTAATATGATTGCCATAGCCATTTAAAATAAACAGTAGACGCTGTGCTAAACGTTGGCGGATATTTTGAGTTTGAATTGAAATCAGTTCTAAAAATGCAAAACGAAGTTTTTGGCTGGTGAGCTGTGCGATATGAAACCAAAACTGTGGTTGTTCATTGAGTAAATGTTGAATACTGCGGCTTGGCCAATGTAATACTGTAGTTTTTTGCAAGGCAATTGCATCATGCGAGCGGGGCAGTTGATCGACTAATGATATTTCACCAAACCACATAATGGGTTCAGCAATGGCTGCTATGGCTTCTTTACCTTGAATATCAATATAGCCTAAGCGTATAGCGCCGTTTAAAACAGCATACATGCCATTAAAGGCGTCACCAGATAAAAAGATATTTTGGTCTTTATTAAACTCAAGTAATTGACTATGTGTCGCAATATATTGCTGATGCTCTGGACTGAGCTGTGCATACCAATAGTTATTGCTGAGTTGTGTCTGGTACTGTTGATCTAACATTCTGGTAAAAATCCATTTATTTTTATCAGTTGTCGGCTATACGACAACTTGGCTTGTACTCTTTTTATATAGTGAAATCATTACTCGTACAAGGATGCTGGCGATGACTAAACTTGAAACCTTACTGAGCCAATATGCGGCTTATCATTTAGATCATAAAAATATACTGACGCATTTTGTGGGTATTCCTTTGATTGTATTTTCAATTATTTGTTTAACAGCACGTGCAGGCGTCATGATTTCTGGTCTAGAAATTACGTTGGCATTGGTCATTATGGCATTAAGCATTTTGTACTATCTGAGCTTAGACCGTATTTTCGGTTTCATTATGTTGCTCGTGTTTGCCCTGATGTATCCATTGGCACATAGCATTGCACAGTGGGGTTGGGTTGCTTGGTTGAGTGCAAGTATTGGAATATTTGTTGTGGGCTGGGTATTTCAATTTGTGGGTCATTTTTATGAAAAGAAAAAACCCGCTTTTATGGATGATGTCATTGGCTTAGCCATTGGACCATTATTTGTACTGGCTGAAATGGTGTTTATGCTCGGTTTTAGAAAAGACATGGAACATAGAATGCTACAAGAGGCACATCAGCAACGTGCATTGATGGATGCGAAGGTTGCGCATTCGGTGAGTGCGTCATAAAGTAAAATATATAACAATTACATGTTAAAAAGGCTGATTTGAGATCAGCCTTTTTGGTGTTTGTAATTTAAGTTTATTTACGACTTTGCCACTTTGGCGTTGTGTTGTGCGGTATGAGCATCTTGTGTTGCTTTTTCTGCGCTAGCTTTGGCCTTTTGGGCACTTACATTGGCTTTTTGAGCCTCGGTTTTTGAACCGTACCGGGTTTGTCGGAGACATTTTTATTTAAGTTAGGCCACGTGACCTAACGGGTTAATCTTATCATAGTACATTGCTTCAAACTCAAAAGGCGATACATAACCCAATGCGCTGTGT
>NZ_JACAXE010000045.1:0-16471 GCF_013391565.1 Acinetobacter sp. SwsAc6 | reverse complement strand
CAGATTCTGCCTGTTTCAAGATGGACATGATCTGACTATCAGTAAATTTAGATGTTTTCATGCAGAATCTCCTGCTCGTATCTTAAGAGAAAATTCTACTTTTAGATCCTATTATTTTTTAGGGGGGATTACCGCTCCACCTGGGTGAAAAAAGCGGCTGCTTTACGTAGAATTTCATTGGCACGCTTTAATTCTTTAATTTCACGTTCCATTTGCTTCATTTTTTCTTGGTCAGATATCTGTTGTACTTTGGCAGGATTTAGTTGATCCAGATGCTTTAAATACCAAACACGCAATGTTTCAGGAGTACAACCGATTTTAGGAGCAATAGCTGTGATTGCTGCCCAAGTAGAAGGATAATCTTTTTCAGATTCAATTAGTAATTGAACCGCTCTTTCTCTGATTTCGGGGGTATAGTTTGGTTTTTTCATCGGGACACTACGCTTTGCTACGTCTTGCGAAGCAATGCTTTTCATCTCAGAAAGTTTTATCTCCAATAAACCCGGTACGGTTTATTTTTTTGAACACTACCTGTTACTTTGAAGAATAGTTCATCATAACGTCCGAATACAGCTATATTTTTTTGATTTCTACAATATCACTTGATTCAATGAGCGATTGGATATTACCAAATAAACTTTGAATATAATCAGAGGCTATATGGATATCTAAATCCTCTCTGCTACGCCATTCTTCTAAGAAGAAATATCTACTCGAGTCATTTTCGCTAATATAAAGCTCATATTTCAAGCATCCTTCTTCTTGAAGAGTAGGCTCTATTACACTTTTTAAAAGCGCTTCTAATGTCTCTTTTTGATCTGATTTTGCTTTAAAGTTCGCAATTATTGAAATAGTCATTATTTCACCTTGAATTTGTTTTAGAAGTTTTCTAGTACAATTTTGCCTTTTGACTTGCCTGATTCAAGCAACTTATGCGCCTCCTCCAAGTGTGCAGCGTTAATTTTTCCTAGATTTTGGTTGAGGGTACTTCTAATTTTTTGCTGGTCAACTAATTGGGCAACCTGTTGCAATAGATCACCTTGCTTTTCAATATCATCAGTTTCATACATTGAACGAGTGAACATTAACTCCCAATGGATAGAAATAGATTTAGTCTTAAACGGCATAATATCAAATGTTTGTGGATCATCGATTAATCCAAGCTTGCCTTGTGGTGCAATCAGAGAAACTATTTGCTTGATATATGTTTCTGTATGATTTGTAGAGAATACGTATTTTGGTTTTGCAATGCCTAGTGTCTCGATTTGTGCATTTAAATCTTTGCTATGATCAATGACATGGTCGGCACCAAGTGATTCCACCCAAGATTTCGTTTCTTCACGTGAAGCTGTTGCTATAACGGTCAGATTTGTTTTTGCTTTTAGGAGTTGGATAGCGATAGATCCTACACCGCCTGCACCACCAATAATCAGAATACTGCCAACTTCTGTTTCTGAAATTTGAAACCGATCAAACAGCATTTCCCATGCCGTTATTGCAGTCAATGGCAATGCTGCTGCTTCTGCATTAGATACTGTAATGGGTTTAAGACTGATAATTCGTTCATCGACTGCTTGAAACTCAGCATTACTACCATCTCGGGTTAAATCGCCAGCATACCAAACAGAATCTCCTACTTTAAACGAGGTAACTTTTGGGCCAATTTCAACAATTTCACCAACGGCATCCCAACCTAAAATACGATTATTTGCTTCAGACGAATTTTTTCTCACTTTGGTATCAACTGGATTCACAGAGATTGCCTGAACTTTTACCAGTACATCACGCTCCTTAAGCGTAGGCTTCACTTTTTCAATATCTACCAATGAATTTTTAAAATCATCATGGTGATTTATAACATACGATACGGCTTTCATAGATTTGTCCTCAACTTTAAAAAAATATAGTAAAAATGGGAGCGAGGTGCTCCCATTTTTTGTTATTCAATTATTAAAACTCTTGGCCCGTTGGGCGTAAAACAATTTCATTAATATCTACATCCGCAGGCTGTTCAATTGCATAAGCAATTGCTCGAGCGACTGAGTCAGCTGGTATGGCTTGTTTGTAGAAATCGGTAACAAAATCTGAACTTTCTTTATGAGAAGAACCAAATTTTAGTTCTGACTCAACTGCTCCAGGCTCAATAGTCGTCGTTCTAATTGTTCCCCCAACTTCATGACGAAGTCCTTCAGAGATGGCTCTTACAGCAAACTTAGTACCGCTATAAACAGTACCTCCTGGACTAAATACTTTTAACCCTGCAACAGATGCGAGATTAATAAAGTGTCCAAAGTTTTGTTTTTGGAAAACAGGTAGTGTCGCTGCTATACCATAAAGAACACCTTTAATATTAATGTCGATCATACGATCCCATTCATCAACTTTTAGCTCACTTAATGGTGCAATAGACATTAATCCAGCATTGTTTACCAATACATCGATTTGACCAAATGCGCTTAATGCCTTTTCAATAAGTGCTTGTACTTCATGTGGTTTGGTTATATCCATACCAATAAATTCAGCTTGTCCACCTTCAGCACGAATGTCGTGAACAATAGCCTCTAATTTTTCAGTACGTCTAGCACCAATGACAACCTTTGCACCTTTTTTAGCAAGTAAGCGAGCAGTAGCTTCACCTAAACCACTACTTGCACCAGTGATCACAACAACTTTATTTTCTATATTATTCATACAAGTAACCTTCAACCTATCTGGTAATCATATTTGATGGATTAAGTATTACAGCCTTGTTAGGTATAATAAATGAATAATATTATCTTTCAGAATTCCTATTTACGGAATAATTACCAGACCACAGGATTGGATATGCAGAACAAATTGGAAATGATGCGTATCTTTTGTGTCGCAGCAGAGTCTCGAAATTTTAAAGAGGCAGCAACTCAGCTGGGGATTTCCCCGCAGGTAGTAACACGGGCAATAAAGGAGCTAGAAGAGCAGCGCGGAGAGATTCTGTTTTACAGGAGTACTCGACAAATTAAAATTACCGCTGATGGTGAGCGTCTGGCAAAGCAAGCACGTCTTGCGGTGGGATCGATCGATGCTTTGCTTGTAAAAGACACCAAGGAAAAACGAGATGAAATGCGTGGGACTGTCCGTCTTACTGTGTCGTCTGTGTTAGGGCGTAAATTGGTAGTACCTGCACTAGCAGAATTTGCCAAACGTTATCCAGATATTGTCGTGGATTGTGTGCTAACAGATTCACACTCGGATGTGATCGATGAGCGGATAGATATCGGGATCAGATTTGGATTTTTGCCGGACAATCGATATGTGGCAAGGGAATTGGCTAAAGTGAACTTTTATTCTGTGGGTACGCCAGAGTTAATTGATAAGGTTGGAATGCCTAAAAAAATTATTGATCTTGATAAATACCCTCTAACAGCACTAGTCGATCATAAAACAGGGCGTTACTGGCCATGGACATTCACCGAAAGTCGAAGCTTTACGCCATCAAATCCCCGTTTTATTACAGATGATCTTGAAGCTGAATTTCAAGCTATTCTCGCTGGAGTCGGATTCGGACACATGCCTGGATTTCTAGTTTTGCCGTGGCTTAGGAGTGGTAAGCTCATTCAGATACTTCATGAGGAAACCTCTCCTGTTTGGCGCCTGTATTTATATCGTCCACAGCGGGGCCCGACACCTTTGCGAATCCGAGCATTGTTTGATTACTTAGTGGAAGTGCTGGGCCATATAGAAACCTGAATCAGATAAGACCATCATGTATCTAGAGTAACTACAATTTTTCCTATTTGCTGATTTGATTCAAGATAGCGCTGAGCGTCATGCATGTCCTCAAAGTTAAAGCAACGGTCGATCACTGGACGAAGATATCCTGCACCTATACTGCTAAGAATAAATCGTCTGGCTTGCTCTCTTAGAACAGGGTCATGCAGAACCTCAAGGAACAAAAAACCTCGCATGGTTAAGCTCTTGCGTAATGCAACTTTAAGGGGAAATGGTGTGATCTCAGGGCTAAGTGCACCATGCATAACCATCGTTCCTCCTACAGACATCGCTTTTGCAATCTGTTCAATATGCGGCCCTCCTACAGCATCGAAGGCGACATCAAGATGTTCTCCACCCAAACGTGAAACAAGCGCCTCATACAAATCGGGTTCATCTTCAGTGGCTATAACATTTTTAACACCGAGATCCAGTAAACGTTGCTTTTTCTCTATCGTTTGTGTACTTGCAATGACCTGAGCACCCGCCGCTTCAGCTATCTGTATCGCAGCTAGTCCTACGCTACTTGAAGCTGCTGTGATCAAGATTGTTTTTCCTTTCGAAACTCCACCAGCATGGATTACACCACCCCAAGCCGTCAAATACTGCATCCAGATTGAAGAAGCTTCTTCCCAGCTTAAACTATCGGGTTTGTGAACTAAAAAGGTTTCTGGAATCAGAAGCTTGTCCGTATATGTCCCATATTTGGCTAGATTGTCAGTCGGAAGAATCGATACTGCATCTCCTGGAGAAAATTGGCGTACACCTTCACCTATTGCCAGAACTATGCCTGCTCCCTCATATCCCAGACGAGAAGGGAATACTGCCTTTTGAATATAAGTACCACGCCGAAACATTACATCAGCCCGGTTGAGTCCGATCGTTTTCATCTGGATTAGAACTTCTCCTTCTGCTGGTAAAGCAACAGGAAGTGTTTCTAATGTCAGAACATCTATATCTCCAATACTATTGAAGCGCCAAGTCTTGGCCTGAAGTGCGTTAAATGACATCAATCACGACCTTAATATTGGCAGAGCGATCTTGAACAGCATCATGAGCCTCAATCGCTTGGTCTAGAGTAAAATGACGAGGATCAACAATAGGACGCAGTTTACCTTCCTCAACGAGACGAGTCGCGATCTTAAGGATATCACCATGATGAGCACGGCGATTGCCTGTTAACATCGGCATTAGGACGAATACGCCAGACACTGTGGCACACCGTAGAGATGAACTCGCTAAATTATGATTACCAAATGCAGCACAGCTGGTAATGTGGCCATAGTGAGTTGTCATGGAAAGTGAAGCTTCGAGTACTGGACCACCCACAGTGTCGTAAACAATGTTAAAACCTTGACCCTCAGGGCTTGCAGCAATAATGTCATCGGAAGATGCTGTTGTGTAATCGAGAGGTGTTGCACCGAGTTCTGAAATCAGTGATTGATCAGCTGTACGACCAGTCGCCCAAACATTTGCATCAAGTGCTTTTGCAAGCTGAACCACCATATAACCAACGCCACCAGCACCACCCTGAACCAGTACAGTTTGCCCTGGTTGGACCTTCGCATTATCCACTAAACCTTCCCAAGCGGTGAGGAACGTCAATGGTAGTACTGCTGCCTCGCGCATAGAGATATTCCGTGGCTTTAATGCGATCAGATCAGCATCTACGACAACATATTCTGCTAAAGATCCTTGAAGACCACGAACGCCACCAATCAGACCGTAAACTTCATCCCCGACGTTGAAGTCGGTGACACCTTCACCAACAGCAGTGACAACCCCAGCCATATCTGTTCCCAACACGGCAGGAAGCTCTGGCATAGCATATGGTGCTTCACCAAGACGAATTTTATAATCAATAGGGTTTACACCACTAGCATGAATACGTACTAGAACTTGCCCAGCCTCTGGTTGAGGTATAGGCAGTTCTACACGTTTAAATTCATGATCACCAAAATTTTCTAGGATAAGAGCATTCATCATCTTATTCATAGTTGTTCCTTATTCTTAACTGGGGGGATGATGTGCACATTACCAAAGTCAAATAATCCAATAAATGATATTTATAGGATTTAATAATTCCTAAATAATGAATAATAAATATCATTCGCTCACTAAAAATATTCTAGTACAGTCTGTAAAGGCAGTTTAATCTAAACTGTCGGTAGTATTTTCAAGGCTTGAAATGTTCAAAATATCTACAAAGTGGCTAAAAGTTGGAAACATAATTCTAAAAGGTCCCAGCATTACAAAGAACATGAGCCAAAATAAAAATGGGAGCTAAAAGCCCCATTTTTTTTGTGACTTTCGCATAAGCTCTACGATGTTAATTTAAAAAAAACTAAAAAACAGAGATAGAAAATTTTCGCTAAAGAGCTTTTTGATTTTCGATTTATAAAAAATATTGCTTTTTTTATACTATGGGGTACTATAGTATTAAGGCTAGCAAATAAGGAGGTCTGATGCCTAATCAGGTTGAAGACAAAAAAAAGATTCTTCTACGCGTCAGAAAGATCAAAGGTCAGACGCAAGCGATTGAAAAAGCGTTAGAAGACAATGTGGAATGTGGTGCAATTCTGCAACAAATATGCTCTGTGCGTGGTGCTATTAATGGTTTAATGAATGAGATGTTAGAGGTTCATTTAAAAGACACTTTGGTATCAGGTGAAACCACAGAACAACAACGAAAAGAAGAATTGGCTGAAATCGCCAAGATTCTAAAATCATATTTAAAATAGATCTGTATAAGGAATTATTCCATGAAGTCACGTGCTGCCGTTGCGTTTGGTCCTGGTCAACCTCTTCAAATTGTTGAAGTTGATGTTGCACCACCGAAGAAAGGTGAAGTATTAATCAAGATCTCCCATACCGGTGTGTGTCATACAGACGCATTTACTTTATCTGGCGATGATCCTGAAGGTGTTTTTCCGGCTATTCTCGGGCATGAAGGTGCTGGTGTCGTAGTTGAGGTTGGTGAAGGCGTGACTAGCGTCAAACCAGGTGATCATGTAATTCCACTTTACACCGCTGAATGTGGCGAGTGCGTATTCTGTAAATCTGGAAAATCGAACTTGTGTATTTCCGTTCGCGAAACTCAAGGTAGAGGCGTAATGCCAGATGGTACCACTCGTTTTTCCTATAATGGTCAACCGATTTACCACTATATGGGCTGCTCAACGTTCAGTGAATACACGGTAGTGGCAGAAGTATCATTGGCTAAAATCAATCCTGAAGCCAATCACGAACATGTCTGCTTACTGGGTTGTGGTGTCACAACGGGTATCGGTGCAGTACACAACACGGCTAAAGTACAAGAAGGTGATAGTGTTGCGGTCTTTGGTTTAGGTGGTATTGGTCTGGCAGTCGTACAAGCCGCACGTCAAGCTAAAGCAGGACGTATTATTGTGGTTGACATGAATCCAGATAAATTTGCGCTGGCAAAAGAGTTTGGTGCAACGGACTTCTTGAACCCGAAAGATTACGATAAACCAATTCAGCAAGTCATTGTCGAAATGACTGGCTGGGGTGTAGATCATTCATTTGAGTGTATTGGTAACGTGAATGTGATGCGTGCAGCCCTTGAAAGTGCACACCGTGGCTGGGGACAATCCGTAATTATTGGTGTAGCTGGCGCAGGTCGGGAAATCTCTACCCGTCCATTCCAACTGGTTACTGGTCGTAAATGGCTAGGTTCTGCCTTTGGTGGCGTAAAAGGTCGTACGCAACTTCCAGGAATGGTTGAAGATGCCATGAAAGGTAAAATTCAATTAGAACCATTTGTGACACATACGATGGGCTTGGATCAGATCAATGAAGCCTTTGAGCTAATGCATGAAGGTAAGTCAATTCGTACTGTAATTCATTACGAATAATTGCGTCAGACCTTATGCTTTTCCATGCATGTGAATCATGATTGACATGCATGGAATCCTCTAAAACGGTACATTATCTGTAAAACAGATCTATCTGTGTAGGCATTGTGTATAGGTTCAATAAACCTGCCTACATTTTAATTCTTTATCACTATTCTCTGTGGAGAATGTAAGACTCTTTGTTTACTTGATTTCTCATGAAGTCTTGCTCAACATAGGTAATTGATTATGGAAATAATTGAGAAACATGCTTCCTTTGGTGGATCGCAAGAAGTGTATCGCCATCAGTCAATAGCATTAAACTGTTCAATGAAATTCTCAATATATCTGCCACCTCATGACAAAGATGAGCGGTTGCCAGTTTTATATTGGTTATCAGGGCTGACTTGCAACGAACAGAACTTTATTACTAAAGCCGGAGCACAAAAGTATGCGGCTGAACATAAAGTCATTATTGTTGCACCAGATACCAGCCCACGTGGAGAAGATGTACCAGATCATGCAGATTATGATTTAGGCCAAGGCGCAGGATTCTATGTGAATGCAACACAAGCACCCTGGTCACAGCATTTCAAGATGTATGATTATATTGTGGAAGAGCTCAGAAATCTGATTGACCTAAATTTTCCGACCAATCAAGTCCAAAGTATTATGGGTCATAGCATGGGTGGTCATGGTGCATTAGTCATTGGGTTAAAAAATCCTGAGCTGTATAAAAGTATTTCTGCTTTTGCACCAATTGTTGCACCTAGCCAAGTACCTTGGGGGAAAAAGGCTTTTACACACTACCTAGGTGAAACCGAAACTTTATGGAAAAACTATGATGCGATTGAATTAATCAAAAAAGCTGAAGTTCATTTACCTATTTTAGTCGATCAGGGAACAGCTGATGATTTTCTTGAAGAACAGTTAAGACCTAAGCTTCTTAGTGATATTTGTTTGGAACAAGAATATCCTCTGACACTTAACCTAAGAGAAGGGTATGACCATAGCTATTACTTCATTGCGAGCTTTATAGAGAAACACATAGAGTTTCACAGCAAATTCCTAGCAAAATAACTTTCATGGATATGAGGATGTACATGTTGTTCTTGAATGCTTCTTGAGCAATATTTTTTGATTCAAATGTTAATGATATTAACTTGAATAAATTCATAGCATTATGTCGAAATAAGAACCTAAATTTTGGCTCAGCTATGGGAATTGTTTTTAACTGTTGTACAACAAAACTTTCTGACATGCATAAATTAGCAATGTCAGAATGAGTTTTAATTTTAATCAATTCTGGAGTTTTAGTCATGCTTAAAACAGCTTTATATGTCCGTCTTGAAGCTAAACCGGGTAAAGAAGACGAAGTGGAAGCTTTCCTTAAAGGCGGTTTACCTATTGTAATGGAAGAACCCGCGACAGTTGCGTGGTTTGGCCTACGTCTTGGACCTACAACATTTGGTATTTTTGATGCATTTCCTGATGAGGCGGGTCGCCAAGCACATTTATCTGGCAAGGTTGCAGCTGCATTGATGGCTCAGGCCGAAGAGCTATTTTCAGAGCCTCCGTCTATTGAAAAAGTAGATGTTTTGGCAAGTAAACTACCAGCTTAAACCGACGCTTAAATGTATAAATGTGCTGCCTGAAATTTTGAATGAAAGGCAGCACTTCAACCCTGTGAGGTTTGTCAGAGGCTTTTTTTAAGTTGGGCTACTTTATTTATTGGCTTAATCTCATCGTTTACATGGGGCAATATCCAAAACAGGGCAGGGTAAATAAACGAATGAACCGATGTACATGCTTTATATTGAACCAATATATCTAATTTACTGTCGCATTTGTACATCTGCTAAACCGTGCCAATCTGCTTTTAAAATATTTAATCATCGTTATTTTGTATGAGCCATTCACTGTTTTAGCCAATGCGCTCACGAGCATGTCAGAAGTCATACGTGTTGATATCTTCCATCCAACAATCGCTCGTGAAAATAGATCAATAATAAAAGTGGTATAGAACAAGCCTGAATTTGTTTAACCATCACTAAAGTCAGCCAAGCTAAGATAATTTTTATAAAAATAGACGACTGGTCTATTTTTATGTATAGTTAGCACATGGTGCAGTCATAAGCCGCAATGTTGTCCAATTTTTTAAAGTTTATTTGATGAATAACGGTGGTTTTTCAAATCAATTAGCTGATCATCCTAGGATAAAAATATGCTGAATTTTAACTTTTATAATCCGACCCGCATTATTTTTGGTGGCGATACAATAGCTAAAATCAATGACTATGTGCCTACAGAAGCAAAAGTATTAATGTTGTTTGGTGGTGAAAGTGCACGTAAGAATGGTACTTTAGCTGAAGTGCGTGAAGCATTAGGTGCAAGAGAAATTCATGAATTTGGCGGAATTGAGCCGAATCCGAGTTATGAAACCCTCATGAAAGCTGTAGAGCTGATTCGTGAACAAAAGATTGATTTCTTGATGGCAGTCGGTGGTGGATCGGTAATTGATGGTACTAAATTTATTGCAGCAGCAGTCAATTATACAGGGGATACATGGGAGATTTTAGAAACCCATGGTACTAAAATTACTCAAGCTTTGCCTTTTGCGAGTGTACTCACCCTTCCGGCAACTGGTTCAGAAATGAATAGCGGTGGTGTAGTCACCAGAAAATCGACCCAAGCCAAATTGTCATTTAGCAGCCCCTATGTTTTTCCGCAATTTTCCGTACTCGATCCGAATAAAACTTTTAGCTTGCCGACGCGCCAATTAGCAAATGGCGTAGTCGATGCATTTGTTCATGTCATGGAACAGTACTTAACTTACCCTGTCAATGCACAAGTACAAGATCGTTTTGCCGAAGGTCTATTGCAAACTCTGATTGAGATTGGACCGAAAATCTTGGAAGATTCAGCAGATTATGACACGCGTGCGAATTTGATGTGGGCTGCTAGCATGGCACTGAACGGGCTAATTGGAGCTGGTGTACCACAAGATTGGTCAACCCATTTGATTGGACATGAGCTCACGGCTTTACATGGTATTGATCATGCTCGTACCTTGGCCATTGTGTTGCCGGCCAATCTACAAGTGCGTCGTCAAGAGAAGCGAGAAAAATTACTACAGTATGCAGCTCGTGTCTGGCAGATTGTCGAAGGTGATGAAGAACAACGTATTGATACTGCTATTGCTCGTACTCGAGCCTTCTTTGAGCAACTTGGATTGCCGACTCGTCTTAGCGATTATGGACTGGGGGAGACAGATATTGAGATCATCATTACGCAACTTAAATCACACAATCTTACACAGCTAGGCGAACATAAAACTGTTTCATTAGAGATCAGTCGCCAAATTCTCGAGACGAGCATCTAAGCTAAATGCACGTATCTGGCATGCTCACGCCACATGGTATGTGATCATTCAACAATGCTCCTCAATCCTGAAAATTATCGGAGAAATAACATGAAAATTTTAATCGTTTTAACCTCACATGATCAACTTGGCAATACTGGTAAGAAAACAGGTTTCTGGTTAGAGGAACTTGCTGCACCGTATTACACCTTTATTGACTCTGGTGCTGAAGTTACGCTGGCGTCGCCTCAAGGTGGGCAGCCACCACTAGATCCTAAAAGTAATTTAGCCGATGCACAAACTGAAACCACTCATCGTTTTGAAGCTGATCCAACTGCAATCCAAGCTTTGGCACAGACGCATAAACTTAGCGAAATCTCTGTAGCTGATTATGATGCAGTGTTTTATCCAGGCGGGCATGGCCCATTGTGGGATTTAGCAGAAGATCCGATTTCAATTTCTCTGATTGAACAGGCGATTCAGTCTGGCAAACCTGTTGCAGCAGTGTGTCATGCCCCAGGTGTTCTTCGTCATGTGAAAGCGAATAATGGAGCGCCTTTAGTTAGCGGTAAATTAGTGACTGGTTTCACCAATACTGAGGAGGCCGCTGTAGGTTTGACTAAAATTGTACCATTTTTAGTTGAAGACATGCTTAAAGAAAACGGTGGTCATTATTCTAAAGTAGATGATTGGCAAGTACATGTTCAAGTAGATGGCTTGCTGGTTACTGGACAAAATCCAGCCTCTTCTGCTGCAACCGCTACAGCATTACTTCAATTGTTGAAATAAAGAGTAGCTAGTGTCTGTTGTGGTGCTTTGCAGTGAATAAAACTTCTGACTTTGAGCAACTGGCGCAACAAGCAAAATAATCGTCACTTAATGGTGAAGGGCCTGAGTCAATAGCTTTCCTTCCTTTATTTTTCTATATACAGGAAGGATGGGTATTTAATTTAGATCAATTAAGTCATGATGACTTGGATACAATTAATTGAATGACAGTAAACTTTTTCAAAACTTAAGCTTAGGCCCTTATGTTTTGCAAAACCGTATTGTATTGCCACCATTAACGCAGTCGCGTAGTACTCAACCAGGGAATATTCCAAATAATGGCAACCTATTATCAACAGCGTGCTGGGACAGGATTTATGGTCACCGAAGGTACGCAAATCGAGCCACGTGGTCGAGGCTATGCTTGGACTCCTGGTCTACAGCCCTGAACAGATTGCTGGATGGCGTAAAGTGACGGAAGCAGTGCATGCTAAAGGAGGCATTATTTTTGCACAACTTTGGCATGTTGGGCGTGTTTCACATACATCTTTGCAACCCGATCATGCATCACCAGTCGCGCCTTCGGCTATAAGGGCTGATAGTAATGTTAAAGTCTTTATTGAGACCGGGCCCAATGCAGGGGCCTTGGCTGATCCTTCAATGCCACGTGCTTTAAGCAATGCAGAAGTTAAAGAATTAGTGCAACTCTATGCTCAAGCTGCACGCAATGCCTTGGCTGCTGGTTTTGATGGAGTTGAAATTCATTGTGCAAATGGTTATTTGGTGAACCAATTTATCTCTGCACATAGTAACCATCGTGAAGATGAATATGGTGGATCACTAAACAATCGTTTGCGTTTTTTACGTGAAGTAGTACAGGCAGTTGCTGAGGTGGTTGGTGCAGATCGTTTAGGAGTGCGTTTTGCCCCGCTATTTGAAAGTACAGAGGAAGATCGTGTTGACATGGGGTTAGTTGAAGATGATCCACATGTGACTTATATTGAAACAATAAAAATACTTGAAGAAGTTGGGATTGCCTATTTATCGATTGCAGAAGCTGATTGGGATAATGCACCAGAACTTCCTCATGATTTTCGTAAAGATGTCAGAGACACTTTCAGTGGTCGGAATATTTATGCAGGTCGATATACGGCAGAAAGAGGGGCTCGAATTTTAGAGGCAGGGCTGGCCGATTTAATTGCATTTGGACGCCCATTCATTGCGAATCCGGATTTACCCGATCGCATCGCCAATGGCTGGCCATTGAATGCGGTAGATGCAAGCACTATGTATGGTGGGACGGAAAAAGGCTATATTGATTATCCAGCTTACGCAGATTAATATTGACTTAATGAGTTATTTTGCCAACCTTTGTGGTTGGCAAAATAAGGACTTAGGATTGTTGTTGCCAGCACAATTTCTTCTTAAAACAAGTTCTTAAAATTTTTTAGCTGTGTAATGAGCCAACCTGCCAGTGGGAAAGAAATCAGTTGCGTTACTGGCACTAATACTATGACTTCAATCAACACCATCATCGGGAAACTTTGATGCTCAGTAATTGGCTTTAATAAAGTGAGTACTAGTAATAGTGTGGGATATAAGCCTAAATATCCGACTAAAATACGAGTCATGAGGGCTTTAGAGGAAGAATTCATTGTGCGCTATACTCATTCATGGATTGTAAATTGATCTAATAGCAACACATTAATAAATAATCATTGGATCGCTATCATGAATTATTAATTACGTATTTGATATTCAATTCAATTTTTATGAATCTTCACTTTTTAATAGAAATTTAGTTGCTCTCAGAGCTTGATGTAATGGTGTTTTATCTTTTTGCAACTTACTCAGTAATGCTGCACCTAACCACATTTGGTAAAGTACTTGTGCCAACGTCGAGGCTTCAGTATCTGCTTGGATAGACTGATCCTGTTTACCCAAATCAATTAAACCAGCAATACGTTCGATTACATCATCGACGCCAGCGGACATAATGGAGCGCATATCTTCGGATAGATCGGCAACTTCTGCGGCAAGTTTCACAATTAAACAGCTATCCGCCCAACCACACTGTGTTTCAGGATCTTCTATCCATAAATTAAAATACTCAATCAGCTTTTGATAAGGGGATTTGTCACTACGACATACATCATTTAAACGTACTTGGTAATTATCCACATAATGTTGTACCAATTCACATCCGAAAGCTTCCTTAGATTGGAAATAATGATAAAACGAGCCTTTGGGGATCTCACAGCTCTGTAAAATTTCCTGTAATCCTACACCGGTAAAACCTTTATGCAAAATCAGGTCTGAACTGGTGTTAAGAATGTGTAAGCGCTTCGCTTCAGACTTTTTAATAGGATTAGGCTTCATATTAATTATTTACTCTATTGTAAAAAATAGACCAGTCGTATTGTTTTTTATTATAACTCATCTACAATGGATGTAAAGAAATTTTAATCATAATTTTTGATTGTGAAGAGAAATATTTCTAAATAAAACATGGAGTTATATGTGTGAAAGCAGTTATTAATCAACGCATCGTTTTAGCTAAACGGCCAGTGGGTGAGCCAAAACACAGCGATTTTCGTATTGAACAAGTTGAACTCAATGAACTTAAACAAGGCGAGATATTGTTAAAAACCATTTACTTGTCACTCGATCCTTATATGCGTGGTCGCATGAGTGATGCTCCTTCATATGCAGCACCGGTTGAAATTGGCGAAGTGATGGTCGGTGGAACAGTCAGTCAAGTGGTGGCCTCTAAAAACCAAAAATTCAAAGAAGGCGAGTGGGTTCTTTCCGGAAATGGCTGGCAGGGCTACGCAATTTCTAATGGGACTGCATGTCAAAGCTTAGGTATGCAACCTGAACATCCATCTTGGGCATTGGGTATTTTGGGAATGCCAGGATTCACTGCTTATATGGGGCTGTTGGACATTGGTCAGCCTAAAGCCGGTGAAACTTTAGTCGTTGCAGCTGCAACGGGACCTGTTGGTGCTACGGTTGGACAGATTGGCAAACTTAAAGGTTGTCGCGTGGTTGGCATCGCAGGTGGGCCTGAAAAATGCCGTTATGCTGTAGAAGAACTCGGCTTCGATGCTTGTATCAATCATCATGATGAAAATTTTGCAGAACAATTACAACAAGTAGCTCCCAATGGTATTGATATTTATTATGAGAATGTAGGGGGTAAAGTGTTTGATGCGGTATGGCCATTGCTTAACTCTGCGGCACGTGTACCGGTGTGTGGTGTGGTTTCCCAGTATAACGCTACCGAGCAAGTACAAGGGCCAGACCGTTTACCGGGCTTTATTTCCACCCTTTTAAAAAAGCGTATTCGCATGCAAGGCTTTATTATTTTTGATGATTATGGCAGTCAGTATCCCCAATTCTATCAGCAAATGTCTGAATGGTTGAAAGACGGAAAAATCAAATATAAAGAGCATATGGTGCAAGGTTTAGATAACACGATCAATGCTTTCAATGGTATGTTGAAAGGCGAAAACTTTGGCAAAGTGGTTGTAAAAATTTAAAAAAATAGGAATTATCATGATTACACTACATCATTTAGATCAATCACGTTCTTTTCGCATTTTGTGGTTACTTGAAGAAATCAAGCAGCCCTATGAGCTGAAACGCTATTATCGTGACTCAAGCACGCATTTGGCTCCTGAATCTTTAAAAACCATTCATCCTTTAGGGAAATCTCCAGTATTGGAATGGGATGGCAAAGTTATTGCAGAGTCAGGCGCAATCGTTGAGTTATTAATTCAGCAACTTGCGCCGCATTTAGCACCAGATATGGATGAACCTACCTATGTCGATTATCTACAGTGGATTCATTTCTCAGAAAGCTCTGCCATGCTGCCATTTTTGTTAAAAACGTTTAATGCGATAGAAACCAAGCAGGGTACGAAGTTGGTATTTCTAGAAAATTATACTCAAGTTGAGTTCGATAAAGTATTTAGCTATTTAAATGAATATTTAAAAGATAAAGAATTTCTAGTGGCAGACCGTTTAACCGGTGCTGACTTTATGATGGGCTTTGGACTACATGCTTTAGTTCATCATATGGGACAAGGAGAAAATTATCCGCATATCCAACGTTATGTAGCAGGTTTAAGCCAACTACCTAGCTGGCAAGGCGCAGTACAAATTGAACAAAATGGTGTGAAAAGTCAAAAATAGCAAAATTGTTTTTTTCAAGGCAATTGAGAAAAAGAATCGTCATTGACAAGTACATCTAGTTAAAAATAAGCTGACACTTATTTAAATTAAACGCCCAATGAATTTCATTGGGCGTTCTCTGTTTTAAAGATAAGGAATGACAATTGTTTAAGACAAGTTTCGCCTATTCTTCCCCTGCAAATTCCTATCAAAAGAGTGAACCGTACCGGGTTTGTCGGAGACTCAGTATTCTGAGAGAATGTTCCGATGACCAAATTAAAATATACCCCTGAAATCAGAGAAAGAGCGGTTCAATTATTGATTGAATCTGAAAAAGACTATCCATTTAATTGGGCTGCGATCACAGCTATTGCGCCTAAGATTGGTTGTACTCCTGAAACACTTCGTGCTTGGCATCAAAAGCATTTAGATGAGCAAAATCCTATTAAAGTACAACAGATCTCTGATCAAGAAAAAATGAAGCAAATGGAACGTGAAATCAAAGAATTAAAGCGTGCCAATGAAATTCTGCGTAAAGCAGCCGCTTTTTTCGCCCAGGCGGAGC
>NZ_JACAXE010000044.1:0-16864 GCF_013391565.1 Acinetobacter sp. SwsAc6 | reverse complement strand
TAGCAACAGGAGGTGTTGCTGAATATATATCCATGTTCATGGATTAAGTCCCCACTTGTTTTTAGGTGGGAACTAAATTAAGGCTTATAGGATCGCTTGGTAAGGCTGTGTTAGCCGGATGCTTACCTTAAAAAGAGGTCATTAGGGACCTCTTTTTTTAACTCATAATTTATAGAATGCAAATAGCCTTATGAGGCCAGACTATATTCCTGTTCATGAGTAAAGTTGGCCAGAACCAGTGCATAAGATAAATCAGGTGGTACTGAGTTACCGACCATACGATATTGGTCTTGTTTAGTTAACTTCAATTGTTGGTTATTTTCATCATGTCCATAACTGAAAATATAATCATGCGGAAAGCCTTGAGCCTTATAAAGTTCAAATGGTTGAAGCATTCTAAAGGGCTTTGTTGCACAAACCTATCTGTAAAGGGTTTTTCAGCGATATAATTTTCAAATGAAGAAGCCTACACACAAAATCTACCGCACAACCAATTGGCCCGCATATAACCGAGCACTCATGAGTCGCGGAAATATTGCCATTTGGTTTGATCCTGCTACGCAATGGTATGCGCCATCAAAAGGCAAACAAGGGCGAAATCAAACCTACTCCGACGCAGCCATCCAATGCTGCTTAATGATTAAATCCTTATTCCGTCTGTCTTTACGTATGGTCACTGGCTTTGTGCAAAGTCTGATTAAACTTTGCGGATTAAATTGGATAGCTCCAGATTACACCACGCTTTGTAGAAGACAAAAGCATATTGATATTGTAATCAGCTACCAAAAAAGTAGCGATGGGCTGCATCTACTCATGGACTCTACAGGCATGAAGTTTCTAGGTGAGGGCGAATGGAAACGCAAGAAACATGGACCTGAATATCGTCGCCAATGGCGTAAACTTCATATTGGTATAGATGCTAAAACCCTGCAAATACGAGCAGTTCAGCTTACAACCAATAATGTCAGTGATTCACAGGTGCTTGGTGATTTACTTAATCAGATTCCACAAGATGAGCGGATTAACTCTGTTTATACCGATGGAGCTTATGACACCAAGCAATGCCGTCAGGTCATTGCAGATCGGCAAGCGCATGCGGTGATTCCACCTAGAAAAAATGCGAAACCATGGAAAGATACAAAGAGTAGCTCGCTAGAGCGAAATGAATTACTTCGAACAATTAAACGTTTAGGCAGGACACTATGGAAAAAATGGTCAGGCTATCATCGGCGAAGTTTGGTTGAAACTAAGATGCATTGCATCAAATTATTAGGAGATAAACTCAGTGCAAGGAGTTTTGATAGCCAAGTGAATGAGATCCATGCACGTGTAGCAGTCCTTAACAGATTTACGGAATTAGGTCGACCACTTACCCAAGTTACGCCTTAAATTTGGCTCAATTAGGGGCGCTTTGCATTTCAAATCTTTGTGCAACAAAGCCGAGCATGTGCTGTTTGTGATAAATTGAGATTATGTTGAGTGAGTTCTCTAATAATTCTAAGTTGTTGAAAGTTCATAATTTGGATATAGAATATAAAAATAAGAGCAAATATATAAATAAATGCTCTTTTAGATGATCAATGATTAACGCATTGTGACGAATTCTTCAGCAGAAGTCGGATGAATTGCTAAAGTGTTATCGAAGTCTTTTTTAGTTGCTCCCATTTTTAAAGCAACAGCAAAGCCTTGCAGAATTTCATCCATACCGTATCCAATACCATGAATTCCGACCACTTTCTCATCAGTTCCTACACAAATTAATTTCATTTTTGTGAGTTGTCGATGTTCTGTTATCGCTGTATACATGGATGTAAAGGAAGAACTATAAATTTTGATGGCATCTTTACCAAATTTTTCTATGGCTTGATCTTCGGTTAATCCAACTGTTCCAATAGGTGGGTGACTAAACACCACAGTCGGAATATTTTCATAATCTAAATGTTCATTTGGCTTATTGTTAAATAAACGTTCAGACAGTCTTCGACCCGCTGCCACAGCAACAGGTGTTAACTCGACTTTACCTGTAATATCACCCACTGCATAAATGCCAGACTGTGTTGTATTTTGATATGCATCAACATGAATAAAGCGATTCTCGTTCAATTGAACTTGAGTCTTATTAAGATTGATCGCTTCAGTTGCAGGTTTTCTACCAATTGCCCAAATCAAGCAATCTACACTATGTTCTGTACCATCTTCTAGGTGTAATACAAGTGAGTTATCTTGAACTTTAGTCACTTTGTTAATCTGACTATGAGTATGCACGTTAATATTTTCACTGCGCATATTCTCTAATAGTGTTTTACCAAGGAAATGATCTAATCCACGCAAAGGCTGATGTTTACGAATAAATAATTGTACATTCGAACCCAATGCATTAAGAACACCTGCCAATTCCACAGCAATATAGCCAGAACCAACAATAGCAGTCCGCTTCGGTAAGTGTTCTAATCCGAAGAAACCATTGGAATCAATACCATATTCAGCACCTTCAATTTCAGGTTTGAATGCTTGAGTCCCCGTAGCAATTAAAATATGGTCAGCTGTGTACGTTTCACCATTTACTTCAATTGTTTGAGCATCTAAAAATTTTGCAAAACCTCGAATGACATCAACATTATTTTTAGCTAGTCCTGTGTCATACGATGTATGTATTCGGCTGATATAGGCTTGTCTGTTTTCAACTAATTTCTTCCAGTTAAAGGATTTCAATTCTGTATTAAAGCCATAGTCAGGACCATATTTATGAATCGCATCGGCAATTTGAGCTGAATACCACATCACTTTTTTAGGAACACATCCTACGTTGACACAGGTTCCACCAATATCACCCATTTCTATCAGTGCACATTTCTTACCATACATGGCAGCACGATTGACTGATGCAATACCGCCACTGCCTCCGCCAATCGCAATATAATCATAGTGTTTAGACATAAATGAAATTCCTGTTTTTTAGATTTAAAAAGTTAATGATATACGCTGAATTATCAGGAGACTTTCCCTTGGGAGATTCTAGGCAGCCAACTTATAAAAGTCTTCGGCCATTTGATTTGGTGTCTTAAAACCCAAACCCTTTTGAATTCTTCGATGATTATAAAATAATTCAATGTATTTTATAATATCTGCTTTGGCTTCTTCTCTGGTTTGATAGTTGTAATGATGCACTAACTCATTTTTCAGTATTCCCCAAAAGCTTTCAATCGGTGCATTATCGTAACAGTCTCCGCGCTTGCTCATTGAACCTTGAAAACCATATTGCTCAAGTATATTTCGATATTCATGGCTGCAATATTGACTTCCTCTGTCTGAATGCACAATCAGTTCTTTGGTTGGTTTTTGATTGTGAATAGCCATATTTAGCGCATTACAAACAAGCTGTGCTGTCATGCGCTCATTTAAGCTATAGCCAACCACTTGTTTCGTGTAAAGGTCTTTTACCGCTGCTAAGTACAGCCATCCTTCAACAGTCCATATGTACGTAATATCACTTGACCATGCTTGATTTGGTCTAGTCATTGAGAATTGTTGCTCCAGCAGGTTTTCATAGATCGCTCGATTATGGTCACTATTCGTAGTCCTTTTAAAACGCTTGTGTCGCTTACAATACAGGTGGTTCAGCGCTTTTATCTGACGTACAGCGTACATACTCATTTTTATGCCCTGAGCTTGTAAGTATTTGGTTAATCGAATATAACCATAGCTCTGCCTTGTCTCCTCATGGGCTATTTTCACCAATATCGTCTGTTGATTTCGTTGAATCGTTCTTTTGCTCACGCCTCTCTTGAGCCAATCATAAAAACATGAAACTGAAACATGAAGTAATCGAGCCATTAAGGTAATTGGAAAAGAATATCTTTTTTGTTTCATATAGGCGTACCTTACTGACTTTCTTTGGCAAAGTACGCTGCTGCCTTTTTTAAAAATTCACGTTCCATTTCAGCTATTTTGAGCTGTTGTTTGAGTTTTTTATTTTCTTCGAGTAGAGCGTTTAGATCAGGTGAATACTGTTTTGTACCTGCTAAAGTTCCAGCCTTTGCTTTGGTATTCCAATTTGAAAGAGTTTGCATTGAAATGCTAAGTTGTCTAGCTGTTTCCGAGACATTGCCTTGATTGGCTTCAATTAATTTGATGGCTTCAGCTTTAAATTCTGTGGTGTAAGTCTTGTGTTTCTTGCTCATGGTAAACTCCTGATGAGTGTGTTTAGTTTACCAAGTTAAAACCTCCTGTTTTTTCAGCACACATCACCGGCGTTCGTGTCGCTGAACCCGAACGGACGCATACCGGCGATCATCGATCCGGCTGGCCCTGACGGTAGACCCATCGCCTTATGGGAATCCGGTGCGATCCTCCTCTATCTGGCCGACAAGACGGGTCAGTTCATCTCCACCGAACCAGGCCAGCGTTACGAGACCCTAGCGTGGGTGTTCTTTCAGATGTCGGCCATCGGGCCGATGTTCGGACAGCTAGGCTTTTTCCTGCGATTTGCCGGCAAGGACTATGAGGACAAGCGACCTCGGCAGCGCTTTGTTGATGAATCCAGGCGTCTTCTCGGGGTCCTGGATCACCGGCTGGAGGGCCGCGAATGGATTGTCGATGATTACTCGATCGCGGACATTGCGACGTTTGGCTGGGTGAATGCGCTGGTCGAATTCTACGCAGCGGGCGACATCCTCGGCCTAAGTAGCTATTCGAACGTGCAGGCATGGCTCGAACGCGGGCTGGCGCGACCGGCTGTACAGCGTGGCCTGCGAATTCCTGCGAGGCCTGCATGACCATTATCGCCGCATATTATTACAACGAAGGTAAGCGAGTCCGTGAAATCAGGCTCGATGAGCACGTCGAACTAAACGAGAATCGCTCGGGCTTCTGCTGGATCGCGCTTAGCGAGCCCACCGCAGACGAACTCAGCGCGATCCAGACGACGTATAACCTCCATCCTTTGGCGATCGACAACGCCATGCACCCGCTGTGCCCGCCCAAGCTCGAGGTCTACAACGATGAGTTGTACGTCGTCGCCCAGACCGCCGAGCTGGTCGGCGACCGGATCAGCTACGGCAAGATGGCGATCTTCACCGGTCACAATCACCTTATCACCGTGCGGCACGGCAATGCCGGAGCGCTGGGCAAACTTCGGGAGCAACTCGAGGCATCGCCGACGCAGTTCGGCAAGGGTGTCGACTATGTGCTGCACGCGATCTTGCACCGAGTGGTCGACCAGTATCTGCCCATCTTCGAAATGATCGAGGACGACGTCCTGGCGATGGAGCGACGGTCGCTGCACGATTTCCTCGGGCCAGAAGAGGTGGCGCGAATCTTCGAACTAAGGTCCGAACTCACGCGGTTCCAGCGCACGCTCGGGGCTATGGCCGAGCTGGTGCGAAAGCTCGTTCGCGGCCACTTTCCCTGCATCAGCGCCGAAATGACACCATATTTCCACGACGTCGCGGACCATGTCCACCGCGTGCAGTCCATGGTCGACGGCCTCCTGCTTGTCCTGTCCACGGTCTTCGAGGCCAGCAGCCTTCTGGAAGCGCAAAGGATCGGTGTGGTCACTCGCCAGCTCGCGGCCTGGGCGGCGATCTTGACGGTCCCGACGGCGATCGCCGGAATATATGGCATGAACTTCAAGCACATGCCGGAACTGGACACGCCATATGGCTACTTCGTCGTGCTCGGAGTGATAGCGGTGTTCTGCCTTCTCCTGTTCATGCGCTTCAAGAAGGCCAAGTGGCTATGAGTAACGCACTTCGCGAGCTTCTCCGTCCGCCGAGTCACAGCGCGCTTTGTGCGCGAGCGTGTCCAATCCAGTTCAAGATGAAGGTGCTTCCATGACCTCCCAGGTGACCGACGTTCTAGAAGCAGTCCAGTCATTCATCGCCAACGGCTATGACCGCGAATACCGCGTCAAGGACGGCAATCTCGTCGATCTCGAACTAGGGTCAACCCTCGATGCATGCAGCATTCGCGTCGATGCGGCGTTGCGCCTCGAGAGCGGGGACGACGGCGAAGATGCCTCCAACATCTACGCGATCACCGATCCGGCGACAGAGCATAAAGGCCTGTTGATCGACGTGTTCGATGAAATCTGCTACCGCGACCCAGTTCAAGAGTCGGGACCTCAATGTAGAAGAAGTTGACTAACGAGCATTCGCGTCATCCGATCAAGCAAGCTGGAGACATTTATGAAAGCCATTGGTTACAAGGTTCCGGGACCCATCGCCGCGGATGCCGCGCTGGTCGACATCAATCTGCCTCGGCCTGTCGCTGCAGGATACGATATCCTGGTTGAGGTGAAGGCCGTCTCGGTCAACCCGGTCGACTACAAGGTCCGCAACAGCACGCCGCCGGCAGATGGCGATTGGAAGGTGCTGGGATGGGATGCCGCCGGGATTGTGCGCGAGGTCGGCCCCGACGTCACGCAGTTCGAGTTAGGCGACGAGGTCTATTATGCCGGATCGATCACACGGCCCGGTACCAATGCGGAGTTCCATCTCGTCGACGCCCGGATTGTCGGTCACAAACCTGCGTCGCTCTCCTGGGCGGAAGCGGCGGCGCTGCCGCTGACGACGTTGACGGCCTGGGAGGCGATGTTCGACCGCCTGGACGTGGCGAAGCCCGTACCCGGTGCGGCGGAGGCGATCCTCATCATCGGTGGCGCGGGCGGGGTTGGGTCGATCGCCGTCCAGATCGCGCGACAGCGCACGGACCTCACCGTCATCGCCACAGCCTCTCGACCGGAAACCCAAGAGTGGGTAAGAGGGCTTGGAGCTCACCACGTCATCGACCATTCTCGTCCGCTCGCGCCACAGATCGCCGAACTCGGCATCGGTGCTCCCGCTTTCGTCTTTTCGACCACACATACCGAGCAACATGTCGCCGACATCGCCGAACTGATCGCCCCACAAGGACGGTTCGGACTGATCGACGATCCCAAGGCATTCGATATCATGGTTTTCAAGCGCAAGGCGGTGTCGATCCACCACGAGCTGATGTTCACGCGGTCGATCTACGGCACGCCCGACATGAATGAGCAGGGCGAGATTCTGGATGCGATGGCAGCGCTGGTTGACGACGGCAAAATCCGCACGACGCTGACCCGGCGACTGTCGCCGATCAATGCCGCCAATCTGAAGACGGTGCATGCACTGATCGAAAGTGGCGCGGCTAAAGGCAAGATCGTCCTCGAAGGCTTCTAACGACCGCGATCGCCAAACATCTTGTCCAACCTCAAAAAGCCGAACGGGTTATGCCCCAGCGATGAGAATCCCATGACCAAATCTATTGCCACCGCCTCGATCAACCGCGAAACCGCAGTCGCCCTCATCGACGCGGCGCTCGCTGCGGCCCGTGCCATCGGCATCCCGGCTGCCGTCGCCGTCGTCGACGCCACCGGTAACCTGCGCGCGTTCGAGCGCACCGACGATGCGCCGTTCCTTACCGTCGATGTTGCCATCGACAAGGCCTGGAGTTCCGCCTCGTTTGGGTTCCCGACCCATGTCTGGAACGACTATGTGACCAACGATCCAAAAGTGGCGCCGCTAGCCTATCGCCCTCGGATGGTCGCTGTCGGCGGCGGTTATCCGATTCTGGAGGATGGGAAGTTGATCGGCGGCATAGGCATCTCCGGAGGCAACTATCAGCAGGATCAGGATGCGTGCGTCGAGGCACTCATGAAAATCGGGTTCCAGTTGCCAGCCTGACGACTGTGAGGCCATCACCGGTGGTAATGGCCAACAGATCCAACCTTTGAGAGGCCTAATGATGGAAGCGTTCGTCGTCTTTACGCGGGAAGAAACCAGCGACCCACATGCACTCGCAACCTATTCTGCAGGCGTCGGACCATCGTTCGATGGTCACGACGTTACCTTTCTCGCCGCTTATGGCGCGATCCAGCATTTGGAGGGGCCGCCCATCGAAGGGGCCGTAATCTTGCGTTTCCCGACGATGCAGGCCGCTCGCGACTGGTATGACAGTCCCGCCTACCAAACCATCGCTGCTCAACGCTTTGCCGGTTCCCGTTACCGCGCCTTTATCATTGAAGGGCGGCGGTGACATACCGACAGAAGCACTTCGGCGCTGACCACGAGGTATCGGCGTGTGAACTCGCATCTTGGGAATCTGTGGGGGGGACCAAGACAGCGGCGCTAGGGGCTCATATCGTCGATCGGATCAGAGAGTTGCTCGGCGAGAATGGGTTATCTATTGCCGAGCTGACGGAGCGGAGCCGCCCTCTCCCAACGGATTGATTCAATCGTTGACGCTCCTCCTATCCGGATCCGGGTTTTCGCACGCTGATCAACAGAGTTACAGCGCGCAACGCCTGTAGTGGGCATCAGGGGATGGGTGGCAATCAGGATGATTGCCCACCTTCCAACGATTAACCTTGCTCAAGTTGCTTCACTAGTCGCTCTGTGGGATTATCGAATGTAGCGTTTTCTGCGTAGCCACTGATTGCCTTAGAGTCTGAAAATGATGACATAGTTTTATTGCCTAACGTTTGACATGAGGGGCGGCCGAGGGCGACAGCCCTTGGACGTCCCTCTCGATGGAAGTGTTGGGCGTCTTTGCACTGAGCATGGACTACCTGTATTCAGCGGCAGTAATGAACTGTGAGAAAGACTCACACCAGACGATGACGGCTTTGTACTGCGAGACGTCTATTGATTCAGGCACAGGAACCACGAAGTTCTCGAAGGTACGAACATCGCCTATGCGTTTCATCTGCGGCTTCAGACGTGCAAAGTCTTTTTCCGTTTCCACGAACTCAGGAGATAGGTAGAGCTTGTAGTCAGGGCCAGGCGCTAGCTTGCCGGTGAACGCAATGCTCTTTGAGCCCACGTTCACTGTGCCTTGCCCCCAATGGAGGGCGTCACTGTCTTTGAGGTCGCGCCGGAACTCCCCCTTGTAGATGCTTTGGCTCGCTGCTAGCGAGGTTTCGGCTAGCGTGGGTGCAGTAGGGGCGGTAAGGATAGGAAGCGCATAGACACCAAGCGCGAAGCCCGCCGCGAGAACGCACACATGAGACACAACGAGAAGGATTGCTTTCTTCATTGGATGAAAGCCTCACAGATTGGATGAAGACGCCCAACTACTCTTATGCGGCAGAGGTGACACATAAGATGAAAAAAAAACTTGCTGCATAAGACACCTATTTGATTAAAAATACAACAAAAAGCATTGATTTATTTAAACTAAAATTATCATTAAACAAAAAAAATAACAAGGATAATATGATGACAACTCAGCACCCAAAACTATTCGATTTAGTTAGACAACGTATACGCTATAAGCATATGAGTTATCGAACTGAGCAAGCGTATTGTGGTTGGATAAAACGCTATGTAATTTTTCATCAAATGCGTCATCCACAAGAGATGGGTCGATTGGAAGTGGAATCTTATCTGTCACATTTGGTGAACGTGGGAAATGTTTCACAATCTACACATCATCAAGCACTTTCAGCATTACTTTTCTTATATAAGGAGGTACTTGGCGTAGGGCTACCTTGGTTACTAGAATTAAATCGACCCAATAAACCCAAAAGATTACCTGTAGCATTAACACACCTAGAGGTTCAGTCCGTTTTTAAACATTTATCAGGTATTCATCTGTTAATGGCTAAAATGCTCTATGGCACAGGCATGAGATTGACAGAGTTATTACAACTACGCATTAAAGATATAGATTTGAGTATAGGAAGTATAAAGCACCTTTTCACCCCTAAGCTGAAGTATCATACCCGAAATTGCTGCTCATTTTTATTGCCTAAGCCCCAGAATTTAGCTTCACAGCGCCTAAAGCAGGTCGTATTTTGGTCGATTTGACCGAAAAGTGCCTGGCGAATGGATCTCTAGCCGACAGTTGCCCCACCGGCCTGCCGCAAAGGCTGACAGTGCATGGATTGAGAACTTAGGCGCGTCAATTAAATAGGCAAGTCTGCGATGGGTCGAACAGGCTGGGAGTCAGTGGCGGGGCTCGCTCTGGCGGCAATTCGTGCTGTTTGGCAGCGTCAACCTTAGCGGCTTTCTGCCTGAGGTAATTAAGAATCAGCTCAATCACCTTCGGGTCTTCAATGCTTGCAATCACTTTGACTTGGCCACCGCAGTGTTCACAGACCTCGATGTCGATGTTGAAAACACGCTTGAGTCGTTGCATCCAGGTCATAGCGCGGTGGCGCTCTGCGGGGCTCTTGTCACACCAGCCAGTATCGAGACCTTCCGATTGATCGGGCTTTTTGCCCCGCTTAGCGGGTGTTACTTGAACGCGGTGTTTGCTGTTCGGTGCAAAAAGCCCGTGGAATCGAGTAAGGTTGACCCTAGGCTTGGGTACCAAAGCCGCTAGCTTGGCAATGAAATCCAGTGGTTCGAAGATCACATGCGTAGTGCCATTGCGGTAAGGGGTTTTGAGCTCGTAGCGGATTTGTCCATTGGCGGTCAATGCCAGACGCTTTTCCGAGATCGCTGGCCGACTGATATAGCGACACAGGCGCTCAAGCTTATCTCGCTGATGCGCTTCGGCCATGACACCGGCGTGTAGCGAGAAGCCGGCATAGTTCGCCACTCGGCTGTTGGTGTCGGCCTGATTCTCTCGCCCCGGTAAGGTTTGTAGGGTGAAGACCTTGCGCCCCTGCTGAGGACCGGTGGCGATGCGATAGGTCACTGATGCGCCCTGCAGTTGCGTCAGCACATCGCCTTCCTCCTCTTCCAGAGTCAACCAGGTATTCTCGGCATCGCGCTCTAATACGCCTCGCTTTTCCAGACAGCGAGCAATGCGATGGCTAAGCGTGTGGACGAGGGTATTCAGCTCATCGTGGGTCGGCGCTTTGACCCGATGGAAGCGCTGTTTACCATGGCCGTCTTCGGTGTAAATCCCGTCGAGAAACAGCATGTGGTAGTGTACATTCAGATTCAGCGCGGAGCCAAAGCGTTGGATGAGCGTTACCGATCCACTTTGTGCCGTAGCCTTGGTAAAACCCGCTTTCTTAATCAGATGGGTTGAGAGTATACGGTAAACGATGCTCAAGACCTTGCCCATCAGCTCCGGGTAACGGGCCAGCAAAAAGCGCAACTGGAAAGGAAAACTCAGCACCCATTGGCGAATAGGCTCTGCGGGAAATACTTCATCCACCAAAAGTGCGGCACTCTCCACCATCCGGCGGGCACCGCAGCTGGGGCAGAAACCACGCCGTTTGCAGCTGAAAGCGACCAAACGCTCGTGATGACAATCTTCACAGCGCACACGCAAAAAGCCATACTCTAGCTCCGCGTCGAGATGGAAGTCCGAGAAAACAATGCTACCGCCAGCGTCGATAACCGTAAACCACGGAGTTCCTCGTGTGCGGTAGTCTTCCATGAAGGTTGGAAACGGCGAGCCGGTCGGTTGCTCGTCGTGACCGAAAACGATAGGAAGCTCATACTTGAGCTGGTTCACGCGCAACTTCTCGAAGGTATTCTCATGCGTTCCTTCGAAGACGGTCTGGATCACTGCGAACCCCACGTCTTTTGAGCTCAACGCTGCATGCAACTTTTGTAGCGTCGGAAACCCATGCAAATGGCAACCTTGGCACCAATGCTGGAAGGCAAACAAGATTTTCGGGCCGGGCCCGATATCTGACAGTTTGAACGGCGCGATACTTTCCCCATCTTTGCCAATCCATTTTTGCACCCGCAGCTCAGGCGCTTGTCGTTCGATCTCGTTCATCTGATCCTCCAACCCCGATACAGAAGCTTAGTGGATGATCGCGCGTCGCGACGGTGCGCGAACGTCCGACCTTATTTTCCCTATTTCCTGAAGCCAGAATAGATCAGATCGACATTTCGTCCTTAATATACTCAAGCTGCCGGCGAGCGCGAACTGGGCAACCATGCGCTGGTGAGCCTTGAGCTTTGCACGCTGCCCATCCGTTTGAGAGCGAACCTGCAACTTCCGCTCCGCATACCGCAGATCAGCGTACGCAGCCTTGGGGTTATCTACCCTATAGCCATTGGGTATTGGGAATCATGCTGGCCTGACGCTATGTTCGATACGCGATTTTTTACGATGATAGAGCATCTGTATCTGATTTTTAGTCGATTGGCTTATTCGGCGGATGTGCGGGCAAATGCTTTACGCAGAGTACTGAAATGAAGGCCGGCTTCGGTCTGCCGTATCGAGCAAGAGGGGTCACTATGGTCACCAGAGGTTTCACCGGTCGCGGTTCAGGCGACCAGTCCGATCGGATTCCGCCAGGTCAGCATCTGGTGGAGGATTTCCCTGTTCTGTCGGCCGGCCCTACGCCGAGGGTAGAGCCCTCCGACTGGAAATTCACAGTCAAAATTGGTCCGAAGCCCGTCAAAACGTGGAATTGGGGCGAATTCAACACTCTACCAAAGACCCAGGTGACAAAGGATATTCACTGCGTCACCTCTTGGTCCAAACTGGATACCGTTTGGGAGGGTGTACTCATTGAAGACATCCTTGCAGATGCAGAGCTTGATCGGCCTACCGATTTCGTCTTGGCGCACTGCTACGATAATTATTCGACAAACGTCCCTCTGACGGATCTGCTTTCCGGGAAAGCGATGGTCGCCCTCAGTTATGCGGGCAAGCCACTTTCCCGCGATCATGGGGGGCCGGCGCGTCTTCTAGTGCCGCACCTTTACTTCTGGAAATCCGCCAAATGGGTGAATGCGCTGCAATTCACGACGCGTGACGAGGCCGGCTTTTGGGAGCTGCACGGCTATCACATCTACGGCGATCCGTGGCGCGAACAACGATACACCCATGACTGAAAACGAAGCGCAAGTCCGTTCGTGGCAATCATGCGTGATCGACGACATCATCCAGCAAACACCGAGTATCAAGAGCTTCTTCCTTCGGTTGAGCAAGCCGTTCGCGCACACCGCAGGTCAGCACGTCGATATCCGGCTGACCGCGCCCGACGGCTACAGTGCAATGCGCAGCTACTCGATCGCGTCATCGGCAGTTTCGACCCCGATCGTCGAGATAGCTATCGAGCGCATGCCGGATGCCGAAGTTTCGCCGTTTTTTCACGACATCGCGGCGATTGGTGACGAAATCGAAGTTCGCGGTCCGCTCGGTGGCCATTTCCTTTGGCCTGAGCCTGCCATAGATCCGGTTCTGTTGATCGGGGGAGGCTCCGGCCTCGTGCCGTTGATGGCAATGATCCGGCAGCGCCGCGCATTGGCCCAAGCCGTTCCGACAGCGTTGCTCCTGTCCGCACGAACCGCCGAGGACGTTCTCTTCTCAGAAGAACTTCATTGCATCGAAATCAGCGATCCGGCGTTCGTCCTGGCGCTCGCGATTACGCGCGAGAAACCGGTTCGCGCATCGGACTTTGCGCGACGGATCGACGGCATGATGGTCCAAGAAATTCTAACCAGGCTTCAGGGAAAGCCGACGCAAGTGTTCGTCTGCGGGTCTAACGGATTCGTCAACATCGCAACCGATAGCGCGCTGCTGGCGGGCTTGGACGCCTCCATCATCAAGACGGAGCGCTACGGGGGCTAGCGGCGCGAGCTATCTCACGTCGCGCCGATCGTAGACGTGCGCCCTGGGAAGCTTTGGCGATCAACGTGAACCGTTTTGCCGAACACAGTCTTCGTACCCCCCGGCCTCTAGAACGCCTTCGCTCGCGATACCTGGCTCGACATCAAGCTCAATTTGAAAGTTCCTGCACTATCCGTCGTCCTGATATGCTCGACCAGCATGATGGGCGATTCGAGCGGGACCGCTTCCGTCCCAATCGAGGCTCGGTTACCTTAGAGCATCGGCTCGGCGCTACAGGAGGCGCGTGCGGCCTCTGCCTGGCGGTGAAAGCACTTTGGGCCATGTCGCCTGGATAGCGGCCAATCGTCAGCATCTGCTCCGATGTCGGCCAAGGTGCAGTCGCCATCTTTGAACGCCGCGAATTGGAGATCAACGCCATGACAGCGATCCGCGTGCAACTGCCGGAGATGCAATATGACAACTGATGTATTGCTGTACACCACGAATTGGTGCCCGTTCTGCCGCCGAGCGAAGGCGCTCCTCAAGGAAAAGGGCGTGCGATGGAAGGAGCTCGATATTGAGGCGGATCCGGCTCACCGGCAGGCCATGGCGGAAGCGTCGGGGCGAAGCTCCGTGCCGCAGATCTTCATCAATGGCACCCTTATCGGTGGCTCCGATGAGCTATTCGCGCTCGATGTCAGAGGCGAGCTCGACAAACTTCTCGGGCGCAACCCGCCTGCCACCTGAGGAGGTGCGGCTTGGGGCAGCCAGCCCGCGAGCCTTCGCCGGTTGATGAATACAAAAGGAGAGTCCGTTGGTCTCAGCCATCTGGAAAGACACTACTATCGCCACAAGCGACGAAACAGTCATCGTCGAGGGAAATCACTACTTCCCACCGTCAGGAGTCGACCTGAGCCTGCTTGAGATGAGCCCGCACACATCTGTCTGTCCGATCAAAGGCGCCGCGCGCTTCTTTCATGTTCGCGCGGGTGACGCGCTCAACGTGAACGCCGCTTGGACCTATCCCGCCCCCACTCCGGATGCCGAGGGTATCCGGGATTACATCGCTTTCTGGAAAGGCGTGGACGTTGCCTAGCAGACTGGACGGACGACTTCGCTGATAGCCATGCGGGCGCCGACATCTCAATTATCCTGCCCACCCCGGGCCTCGTCGGCTGCAGGAATCTGCCCGGCACCTTAGCGCGACCCGGCACTGGCGGTCTCGCACCCGCCGCGCCTCTGTTCTATCAATAAGGATGGATGACATGGAGCATTCCGAGTTCGATGCCGCTTTCGCGAAGCTTGCGGAGGGATACAGAGAAGGGACTTATGAAGGCCGGCGTTTCAGCTTGATCGTCCGGCGATCTGGGGACGGACGTCGCAACAGTCTGTTCGCCAGGGAGTTGGACGGGACTGACATTGTCAGCTTCAACCTCTTCCGCGTTACATCAGATAGGACATTGTTGAAGCCGTGCGAAATGTCCGCCGAAAAGGTCGTAGCGTTCGTGCTGGAGTTCCGACCGGACACCTGACGGGCAGAAGAAGATCCCGGCCAACCGGCGCGCCTGCGACGGCCGGCTATCTAAGGCTGCGCAAGCCTATAGCCGCAGCTCATTGCACTTCGTCTGGCGAGGAATTCAACATCGATACGTCGCCATCCGCGGGGATATCGGTACAGGCGCCCGTGTAAGCCAGATTGAGAAATCCTAAGCGATGACTAACACCAATGACGCCACCCTTCCGACACATTCTATTCTTGAGGAATGCACAGCGATGGCTGTCGTCAACGCTCTGAAGATTATTCTGAAGAACAGCTACGCGATCTACCTTAAGACAAAAAATGCCACTCGGGCGCATCCCGCCCCTACTTCAGGGACTTTCACTTGCTTCTCGCTCTGTCACTCACAGCATCGGCACGCCCATGACGCATGGTATCCAGGCCTCATAATTTTCCCATATAACCTTCTTGTCTTTTGCGCACCCAGAAAGACTCGAGGCTTTAACTGGACAGATGAGCCCTCGAGGGTAGTGTTCACCTGATTGGCTTTCTCATATCTGATGTTGATTCGCACAGTGTGCCAACCAGGTGATAGTTTCAAAAAACCTGCGCTTCAGAGCGAATTAGACGATCTTCGATAAGAGCGATCCGCCTCAAAATCCAAAACATCTAACATTGTCCTAGAGCCATATTTGTACCTAGTACTATGGCGCTCCCATTAACACATTTGATGATGCACAGAAAACTTAGCTCATGATAGCTTTCAGCTAACAGCTATTCGGAAGCCCGAAAGGATTCAACCGTTTAAGCGTGAACCGTCGATTATAAATACTTTCGTAAGTTAGCTTTAAAGGACGCTTTTAGTCCTTGTAAATACGCATTACGACTCCACAGCTACCAAATCCATACGGCGCCAGCAACCATTAAAACACCCGACACTACTAAAACAATAGTAGAGGCGCGATTGCTGCCTTTCAAAGTATGACCAACACCCACATCCATAACTAGGTGTCGAATTCCGGCTACGAGATGATAAATAAATGAAGAGTATACCAACCAGAAACTAACTTTGCCGAAAGGTGAAGAAAAAATCTCCTTGACTTCATTAAAACCCTTTTCTGACTCCAACGATTTGCTCAGCATATACAGTATCAGTCCCAGAAAAATAAAGAGCATAATTCCTGAAATCCGGTGCAGAATCGATGTAAGCGCCGTGAGAGGAAGCTGAATGGTTCGAATATCAAGATTAACCGGCCGCTTTTTATTCATTTTGACTCCAGTCAACAATTCTAGTGGGGGATTTCAGTTTTCGATCTCATTCATCATAGCAGCTGTAACTAAGGCTGGCGGCGACAATAATGGAGATATTCTATATCTTATCTTAAACAAATCTCTAAAATGGAACAAGTCACATTTAAAGTGCTTTGCGCTCATCATGCTTGTGATTATTTTAAAGCAAACATGTAATCTTTCTTCTGCATCTAAAGCCTTGCCCATCAAGTGCTTACCACAATCATTTTATCGACGTATGCAGCGCTTCTTTGCAGGTCAGTATTTTGATTATCGTCAAATTTCTCAGTTGATTTTCAATATGTTTTCATTCGACCAAGTGCAACTGACTTTAGATAGAACCAATTGGAAATGGGGAAAACGAAATATTAATATCCTGATGCTCGCAATCGTTTATCGTGGAATAGCGATACCTATCCTTTGGACATTGCTTAATAAACGTGGAAATTCAGATACGAAAGAGCGCATTGCTTTGATTCAACGCTTTATAGCCATTTTTGGTAAAGACCGTATTGTGAATGTGTTCGCAGACAGAGAGTTTATCGGTGAGCAGTGGTTTACATGGTTAATTGAACAAGACATCAA
>NZ_JACAXE010000043.1:0-17987 GCF_013391565.1 Acinetobacter sp. SwsAc6 | reverse complement strand
TTGTACTTTGATAGGATTTTGCTCATCTAAATGCTTTTGATGCCAAGCACGAAGTGTTTCAGGAGTACAACCAATCTTAGGCGCAATAGCTGTGATCGCAGCCCAATTAGATGGATAGTCTTTTTCAAATTCAATCAATAATTGAACCGCTCTTTCTCTGATTTCAGGGGTATATTTTAATTTGGTCATCGGAACATTCTCTCAGAATACTGAGTCTCCGACAAACCCGGTACGGTTCATTTTGCGACTTTTGCTTCTGTTTTAGCAACAGCTTTTTCAGTTTTTAGGCTTTGTTTGTGTGCTTGTACGGGTTGAGTGGCAACACATTTGCCACCTTTATGATTTGCACCTGTGCCACCTGTGAGTGTGGTGCCTTTTGGGCATGCAAATGCTGTTGCACTGAGTACACTTAAAACACCTGCAGCGATTATTGTGCTTAATTTTTTCATTGCTTTTATCTTTATAACAAAGGGCGTTGGTGCCTAATATTTAAAATATGCCGTATTGGGTCGTATATCTGCAGCAGTTCTGATGTAAGTATGAGATAGCAATAGTGTGCCTATGTATTTTATTTTTGCTCTTAAGTTTGGTTTCATTTTAATGCTTTAAATATATACGGTTGTATATTGGTTCAATGTTTTATTTATATTTAAATCGTTTTGAATTCACATATATATATAGGCGCTACACATGTATCGATTGAGCATACTCCCAATTTAATATACGCCGTATTTACCCACTCTGCTGATCATTTTCTCTCAATTGTTTTTTGTTCAATGTTTGTCTTGAATCTTCGTAACTAATTTATAAATAGGCTACCTATTAATGCATTGCTACAAAAAAAGCACCCGAAGGTGCTTTTTGTAACGTATTTAAATTATACGTTAAAGCGGAAGTGTAAAACGTCACCGTCTTGAACGATGTAAGTTTTACCTTCTAAACGCCATTTACCTGCTTCTTTTGCACCCGCTTCACCATTGAATTGAACAAAGTCGTTATAAGCGACACATTCAGCACGGATAAAGCCTTTTTCGAAGTCTGTATGAATAACGCCAGCCGCTTGAGGTGCTGTTGCACCAATTTTAACGGTCCAAGCACGTACTTCTTGTACGCCTGCTGTAAAGTAAGTTTGAAGGCCAAGTAAGCCATAGCCTGCACGAATAACCACGTTTAGACCTGGTTCTTCCATGCCTAAAGCTTCTAAGAATTCTGCACGGTCTTCATCTTCAAGCAATGAAATTTCAGCTTCAATTTGGTTGCAAAGTGGAACCACAATTGCATTTTCAGAAGCAGCTAAATTTTTAACAGCTTCAAGGTGTGGGTTGTTTTCAAAACCATCTTCTGCAACGTTGGCAATGTACATGGTTGGTTTTAAAGTCAGTAGACCAAAACCACGAACCAATTTACGCTCGTCGTCATCTAGAGTTGCTGCACGTGCAGGCTTACCTTCATCCAGTAGAGGTAAAATTTTGTCTAAAACTGCTTTTGTTGCAATCGCTTCTTTATCGCCACTTTTTGCAGATTTAGCTAAACGAGTAACTGCTTTAGTTACAGTTTCTAAGTCAGCTAAAGCAAGTTCAGTGTTAATGGTTGCAATGTCATCTAATGGATCAATTTTGCCATTTACGTGAATGACATTTTCGTCTTCAAAACAACGTACAACGTGTGCAATTGCATCTGTTTCACGGATGTTTGCAAGGAATTGGTTACCCAAGCCTTCACCTTTAGACGCACCAGCAACAAGACCAGCAATGTCGACAAATTCCATCGTGGTTGGAATTACACGTTGTGGTTTAACAATCGCTGTAAGATTGTCTAAACGTGGGTCTGGCACAGGAACGATCCCTGTGTTGGGTTCAATCGTACAGAATGGGAAGTTTTCAGCAGCAATAGCAGCTTTAGTAAGAGCATTGAAAAGAGTAGATTTACCAACGTTCGGCAAGCCGACAATACCGCAATTAAAACCCATGAAATAACTCACACAGTGTTATATATAAAATTGCCGACGATTTTACATGAAAGCCATGACAAAGTCATGGCTTGCATAGGGGAGCATATAAGCTTTTACGGTGTTGTCTATATTTTACGTTTATCGAGCTGTGCAGCGAGTAAATCACCTGTGGCTTGTACCAGCATAACCAAAATGACCAAGACGACAATGACGGCAAGCATAATTTGCATATCAAAGCGTTGGTAACCATAGCGGTAAGCAATATCACCCAAACCGCCTGCACCAATTGCACCCGCAATAGCAGATGAATTAATCATGGTGACAATGGTCACGGTAAATCCAGCCACAATGCCAGGAAGGGCTTCGGGTAAAAGCACATGCCAAATAATTTGTTTGCGGTTACTACCGATAGCTTGAGCTGCCTCAATTAAACCATGATCAACTTCACGTAGGCTGACTTCCGCAATACGTGCAAAAAATGGTGTGGCTGCCAAAGTTAGTGGCACAACGGCAGCCCAAACGCCGTAACTGGTACCCACGATCCAGCGGGTAAGTGGAATAAGCGCGACCATTAAAATTAAAAAAGGTACAGAGCGTGTAAGGTTAACCACCCAGCCAAGGCTACGATTAATATGTTTGGCTGGATAAATGCCATATTCAGATGTACTAACCAAAATGACAGCCAAAGGCAAACCAATCAAAAAAGCAAAGAGGGCAGATGAGCCGACCATTAACAGCGTGTCAATTGTGCCTGTAATGAGTAAATCAATGAGTTGATTGTGCATAGCCGAGGACCTCCACTTGTGCAATATAAGGTGCAAGTTTGCTAGAAAGGGTATCTAGATCAAATTCGGTAGAAGCTAAGGCGACAATCAAGGAACCAATGAGGTGCTGTTGAATACTGTCCACATGACTTTGTATGAGATGTACAGGTGCATCAAATTGTTCAAAGATTAGTTTTAAGTCTGGCGACTGGCCAAGGGTAGAGGCATAACGAAGTTTTAAAATACTCAAACGATGCTGGCTGGTTTTTTCTAAATCATAACTGAGCGGTATATCCAGCTGTTCTAAGCTCAAAAGCTCTTGCGTGATCTTTTGCTGTGGGTTTGAAAATACCTACCATACTTGACCAGACTCTACAATTTCACCTTGATCAATCACCACGACTTGATCGCAAATTTCACGAATGACCTGCATTTCATGAGTAATCAGCACAATGGTAATTCCAAGCTTTTGATTAATCTCTTTTAATAAACTAAGCACCGCTGAAGTGCTTTCAGGATCAAGTGCTGATGTGGCTTCATCGCAAAGCAGAATTTCAGGGTGATGAACCAAAGCGCGGGCAATTCCCACGCGTTGCTTTTGCCCACCAGATAATTGAGATGGATAATGATCTGCTTTATCGGCTAGGCCGACCAATTGCAATACTTCTTTTACGCGTTGATCGATATCAGTTTTGGCAAAACCAGACACTTTGAGTGGAAGTGCAATATTGTCATACACAGTTTTGGCAGACATTAAATTGAAGTGCTGAAAAATCATGCCAATACGTTGGCGCAGTTGAATTAACTGTGCATGTGAAAGCTCTGCAAGATTTTGTTGCTGTACATGTATGCTCCCGTCACTTAATTGCTCTAGGCCATTGAGCGTGCGAATGAGGGATGATTTGCCCGCACCACTTTTTCCAATAATGCCAAAGATTGAGCCCTTGGGAATATCTAGGTTGATATTCTTAAGCGCATGCACTTGCTTGCCTTGAACAGCATAGTATTTATTTAAGTTGCGAATTTTAATGGCAGGGCGTGCGAATTCGCTATGTGTACCAAAACTCACCATGATTGACTCCTTATTTCCAGCCTGCAAACCACAGTTTTTCACCCACTTCAGCATTGATCGCTTGTTTGACTTGAGCTGAGTTTTGATAAATATGGATGAATTTTTTTAATTGTTCGGCTTTTTCTGGATGCTGTGTTTCATAGTCATCACGAACCACGAATAAAATGGCATAGCGGTTGCTGGTGGTGTCATCAAAAGCCAGTGCATCATTTGGGTCAAGCGTACCTGCAAGGCGTAAATAATGTGGGTAACTAAAGACAAGGTCTGCTTCATCCACAGCGCGTGCAGTTTGTGGGCCTTCAACTTCAACAAATTTGAAGTTTTTAGGATTGCTGGCAATATCTTGCAAATTTGAAAGATGGTTATTCGGATCTTTTAAGCCAATGAGTTTGACTTGTTGTAATAGCAACAGCGCACGGCCTTGGTTAACAGGGTCATTTGGGATAACCACTTGAGCGCCATTTGGCACATCTTGAAGGCTTTTGTATTTTTTAGAATACAGGCCAACATGTGTGGCAATACCATGTGCAATCGGTTTGATTTTATAAGCTGCTTCCTTGATGGCATTGCTTAAGAAGGGCTGATGTTAAAAATAGTTTGCATCTATATCCCCGTGATTTAAGGTAATGTTTGGTGTGTTCCAATCGGAAAATTCGACCAAACGAACATTGATGCCATCTTTTTTCGCTTCATCGACTGCGACTTGTAAGGGTTTGGCAAAAGGTGGACTAATCCCAATCACAATTTCGTCTGTCGTGGTACTACGCTTTTGATTCCAAATCACAAGGCCAATGACCAGCACTGCGACAATGACCCCAATGAAGCTGAGTTTGGTTTTTGTATTTACTGCCATAATTGAATACTCTTATTTTCAATGCATTTTTAATAGATGTTGATCGCTTTTCATGTGTGCAACTTCGTCATACGGTTGTCATTACTGCTATGGGTTTAAGCTAAGGTGCTAACTTTTGTTGCAGCCTTTTCTGAAGCAGCTTTTGTGTCTTGCGGTTGACATCGATACTGTTCAACAGGATGCGTGTGCGGAAGTAAATCGCCATTTTGGAAAAGTTTGTGTCTTAAACTGCCTTGACGATATGCAGTTTTATAGCGCCCACGTTGTTGTAATTCAGGTATGACATAACGAATAAAATCGTGATGTGATTCAGGTGCAACCGTACGTGTCAGGTTAAAACCATCAATGCCTGTTTCATCTAAATATTGAATCAATTGCGTGGCAATGCTGGCGCCACTGCCGACAAATAAGGGGTAACGTCCCCCGAGTTTTAATTGGGCTTTTAAATCATTTGGTGTGATTTTTTGTGATTTAAAGCGTTGATTTACAGACGCAATGCTATTGGTTTTTTGATAGGGAATGGCTTCATCATCAGCAAATTGACTGAGGTCGATGCCTATTGAACTTGAAAAATGGGCCAAGCCAGCTTCTGGACTGGCATAACTTATATATTCGGCAAGCTTTTGCTGTGCGAGCTCATCGGTTTCAGCAGTAATTACACTAATACCCACCAATAGTTTAAGCTGATTTGGGTCGCGGCCTTGGCTGCGGGCTTGAGCTCGAATTTGTTCAACTTGCTGTTTTACTTTTGCGGGTTGGTCTGCACCAATAAACATTGCCTCTGCATGTTGAGTCGCAAAACTTAAGCCACGTGTAGAAGCGCCGGCTTGAAACAAAACAGGTGTGCGTTGTACTGACGGAGACACTTGGAACACCCCTTGGCTGTGATAAAACTGACCTTGGTGGTGTATTGCATGTACCTTGCTGGGCTGGGTAAATATACGCTGGGATTTATCTTTTATTACAGCATCATGTTCCCAAGAGCCTTCCCAAAATTTATAGCAGAGACTTAAAAATTCTTCGGCTTGCTCATAACGCAGGTCATGGTCTTGTAGGCCAGTTTGATCAATTAATCGCGCTGCACTGTCGAGATAACCCGTCACAATGTTCCAGCCAATTCGTCCTTGGGTTAAATGGTCTAAACTGGCAAAACGACGAGCAAATTGATAGGGCGTTTCATAGCTTAAATTGACGGTCACGCCAAAGCCTAAATTTTGCGTTACGGCAGCCATTGCTGAAACCAAAGTACTTGGGTCATGGCTAGGCAATTGAATGGACTCTTTTAAGGTTAAATCAATATTGCCCTGATAGACGTCGTATACGCCCGTAATATCAGCAATGAACAGCCCATCAAATAAACCTTGTTCCAGTGTTTTAGCTAAACCTGTCCAATAGCTAAGCTCATTGAAACGATGTGATTCATCGCGTGGATGTGTCCATAAGCCATGGTTGATATGACCCACACAATTCATATCAAAGGCATTTAAAATAATTTCTTTATCAGGTATTTGTGTCATTACAGTGTCCCTCGACGAGGTGGAAGTACACCGTTTAATACATAGTTTGCAATAAAATAATATTTCCAGCGTGAGGCATCATGTAGAGTGTGCACACGTGCATTACGCCAAAAACGGTCAAGACCATCACTGCGCTGACTCCCTCTGCTACCTGCGAGTTCAATTAATTTAGACGACGCCTTGAGGGCCGTATCCGTGCTATGTGCACGAACCTTAGCAACATCCAGTGAAGCTTTGGCAATATTTTCTACAGTAGGGTATGGTTTAGCGGCATCAATAGAACGCGCTGCTTGTTTAAGCAATACTTCGCTCGCACGGACATCTGCAACAATACGACCCAATTCAAATTTGGTGAGTGGATCTTCTGTTGCAGTATCTACACCTGAATCAATCCACGGGCGGGCTTGGCGTACACGTAGCAAGGTTTCCTCAAAGGCAGCTCGTGCAATGCCTGTTTCAATGGCTGCATGCATAATTTGAGCAAAAGGCCCGACAAGTGTAGGTGTACTAAATGCATCATCAAATGCAATCACATCTTCAGCTTTGACCTGTACATGGTTGAATTTAACCGTGCCACTGCCTGTAGTGCGCTGGCCAAAACCCGACCAGTCATCAATCAGTTCTAGTCCTTCACTTTCACGAGGAATAAAAGCAAGAAATTCACGGCCTTCAGCATTTTTTACGAGGGTTGGGATACGATGTGCAAATAAACTACCTGTGCAGTAAAACTTCTCACCATTGACTTCAAAGCCATCACTTGTAGCGCTAATTGCGCTATATTTTTGTGTGGAATTTTTGGTTTTAAACTCGGCCAAGGCATTGCCAAAGCGAGCACCTTTGAGTACCTCTGCATAGAGTTTTTGTTTTTGTTGCACTGTACCTGTATTGCGGAGTACTTCAAGGGCATAAAAGTGGTTCTGTGGAATTTGACCAATCGAGCCATCTGCACCACTCATCAGTGCAATAATACGCGCAACGGTATAACTTGATACCTCAGCACCGCCGTATTCTTTAGGTACGGTAATGGCCCACAGACCTGACTGGCTGTAGCTTTCAATTTCATCGAAAGGCAGTTGTCGATCTGAATCTCGTTGAATTGCATTGTGCTGAAATTGCTCAGCTAATCGAGTCGCAATTTCAAGTGCTTCCGCATCTGAACGAATAATATGGGCATTGGCTACAGAATTGGATTGAAAAGAAACAAGGTTATGAAATGAGGTCATGTTGAGTCGTCCTTTAAATCCAAGCGTGGCGGGCAGGGAGTTTATTGTTAAGGTAATAATCCCCTAAGGCATGTAATTTCCAACGGATCGGATCATGTAAGGTATGCACACGTGCATTACGCCAATGTTGATCGAGTTGATGTGCGCTTAAGCTGGAACGGCTACCGCCTAATTCGAGTAATTTTTCAGATATCTGTAAAGCCGCATCATTGGCATACACTTTGGCTTCTGCAACCAAGATCGATGCCTTGGCTGCTTGTTCTTCTGTAATATGAGTTAATTGATCAAGTTCATCTAGATATTCAGCGGCATCATCCAAAAGTAAAATCGCAGCATCTAAGTGCACTGCCGACTTACCCACCTCTTGTAGGGTGTAATGTTCTTCACTGGCTTTTTCCACTTGTGCATCAATTATTGGTCGAGCACGTTTTACCGCGCTGATGGTGTCGGAGAAGGCTGCTTCAGCAATACCCACATCAATAGCAACTTGTAGGAGCTGTGAATAAGCACCACGATAACTCGGCTGTGTAGTGAGTTTACGTTCATCAAAAATTAAAAATGGATCAATAACAACTTGATTGAGTTTAATCGTGCCACTTGAGGTTGTGCGTTGTCCAAAACCGTCCCAATTGTCGATGACTTCTACACCTTCAGCTTTGGCAGGCAAAATAACCAATACCACATGACCTTCAGGATAAATGGCTTTTACGGCTAACCAGTCGGCAAAACTACTGCCTGTAGAATAGAATTTTTCGCCTTGCAAAATGTAATTGCCATTTTCAATATCTAATCGAGTATTGAGAGTTTTACTGTCTTTGGTATTACGCTCTGGGCCACCATTGGCGAGTCTTTTGCCTTGCAGAATTTGATTAAAAATAAAGGTCTTCTGTTCTTCTGAGCCCATAATATCCACCAAATTAAGTAAGCTAATTTGGTTTTGCGGGATTTGACCGACACTCGAATCCGCCTGATTCAAAATACGAAATACATGTGCCAAAGTTTTATTTGAAATGAAGGCACCGCCGTATTGCTTGGGTATGCGCATGGCACCTAAGCCTTTTTGGCTAAAGAGTTCAATTTCAGCAAATGGAAGTTGACGCTTTTGATCACGAAGATTACGACCTTCTAAAGCAAAGTCGGCTACGTGGTAGGCCGCTGTAATTGCATCTTGGTCATTTTCAAGAATATGTACATTATCGGCAGTTAAACGAGACATAAGAGCACCTATATTTAATCTCCAAACGCTAACTGCTCTGATTGCAATAATTAAATGTGAGTTTTCGATGACCTTATGCAAAAAAGTCCTATGAATTTATCCTGCTGAATTTTTTAATTTTACGTATACATTAAGTATATGAAATATATTGAATTTAATTATTTATTAAGAGTTTTTAACAAGCGGTATATATTGAATTTAGATATTCATGCGATAAAATCGTATAAAAATAAATAACTTTAGTGACAAAACATTCAGCAATTTGGAAAAAAAGTTCATTGTTTTTGAACGAGGCAGTGTCTAAAGTATCTGACTAAAATACTTGTCCGCATGGATTGGGTAAGACAATAATTTTTGGAGTATATATGCGCACCTTATACCAGTTTCCTTTATCGCATTTTTGTGAAAAAGCACGCTGGCTACTCGACCATAAAGAGCTTGAATATACTGCTCATAATTTGATGCCTGGTGTGCATCGTGCTTTTGCTCAGCTTAAAACAGGTCAAAATAAACTTCCTATTTTGCGTGATGAAGAATGTTGGGTTGCCGATTCTACGCAAATTGCACTGTATTTAGATGAAAAATACCCAGAACATGGCTTGCTGAGGGCTGATCCACAATTACGCACTCAAGCTTTAGATATTAATTTAATGTCAATTGAATTGGGGCAACATGTGCGCCGTTGGGGCTTATCACATGTGCTGAATGAAGGTGGTGAGTCTTTAGATATTTTAATTGGTGAAAAAGGCTACTTACGCCAATTTGAAAAATACAGTAAACCAATTTTGAAAGCGATTATGTCCAAAGGCTATCAGCTTGATACCGACAAAGTCGCGCAATCAAAAACACAGATGCAACAGCTCATTGAACAGCTGAATGAAAAAATTATTGAGCAGGGTGGTCGTTATTTTGTTGGCGACCGTATTGGTTTAGCAGATATTGCAGTTTGCTCGATGCTTGCACCTATCTTAGAGCTTGCAGGTACACCGTGGGAAAAAGAATCCGAAGATTTATTGTCGGATGAATTTAAAGACTATAAGGCCTACTTGCAGGAACTTCCATTAGGCCAATATGTACAACGAATATATCAAACAGAACGCAATGCACGGGTGGATTGGCGGGGTGTTTAATATGGTTGTTAATTAAGATTTAGACTCGTTTAAGGGTAAATCAAAAAGAATGCTGAAATCGTATCGAATTGACTTAAAGTATTAAAAAAACGCACCAGAAGGTGCATTTTTTTAATAGTACTTAGTAATAAATACTTTGCCTAGACAGCTTATACATAAGACGTAGGTGTATTTAGATCTAGCACAGGAGCTGTCAAAGGTAATGTGGTAATTAATTCAGGAATGTTACCAGTTAATAAGCCAGCAATTTTATTGGCTGCTTCACCTAATTGTGGCGCAATTGTACTAAGGTCAATCTGACCTAATCCACTTGCATTCGATAGAAGATCTGAAAGGTTTGGTAAGCTGGTCGTTGTTGAGCTGTTGCTATCGTGGCTTTGATCTGTAGATGGTTTGCTTAAGCTACCTAGTAGGTCGCCCAAGTCTGGAATATGTACGTTATCAAGTAAGTTGCTGAAATCACCTTTTTGATCCAGTACTGCAATGACTGGTTTCAATGAGTCAATGATATTATTTAGGTCGCTAGAAAGTGTTAATAATGATGGATTGCTTGTAAAGTCGATAATCGCTTTTACGCTGTTCAGTAAGTTATAAACGGTATTCACAGTTGTAACTTGGTCAGTATCTAAACTGCCACTGTCGGCCAGTAATTTGAGTAAAGGGCTAATCCCTTTGATCACACCTGAAATAGTTTCTGGAATATTCCCTTCGTTGGCTTTGGTTAATGTTCCTACTAAGGTTGTTACGCTACCAATCACTGAAGGTAAAGCTTTTTGCAGAAGTGCCATGTCAATTTTGGAGTTACCTGTATCGATAGATGCAAGTAATGGCATTAATGCTTGTGTAGCACCTTTGGCAATATCACCAAAATCAACATTACCCGATGTTGCACTGCCTGCAACTTGAATAATCGGCTGCGCAATATCAATGATTTTACTTAATGTGCTCACAATTTGACTCACGTCAGTATTGCTACTAGCACCTGCTAAAATTGTGAGCAGTGGTTTAACCGCGGTAATTGCAGAGGAAACACTATCTGATACATTGCCTTGATTGCCGAAGCTATTGATTAAGGTTGTAATGCTATTTACAACAGTAGGTAAAGATTGTAATAGCTGGCTTTGATTAATAGATGAAGTACCATTTGCTGATTGAAGTAAAGGTTGCAGGGTCTGCATCAGCGTATTGATGGTATCTGTATTCAGGGTTGGCTTTGCAGTACTAGCGCTTAGACTAGTCATTAAACTCATGAGCTTAGGTAAAGAACTTGATAAGCTACTGAGGTCAATCGTCGTTGGTTTGTTAGTAATTGAACTGATGATGGAACTAATTGGGTTAATAATAGTACTGAGACTATTTTGAATACTGCTGAGCTGTGTATTTGAGCTAAGAACCGGACTAATTTTAGTGCTGAGTAAGCTAATTAATTTAATTGCCATTTTTTATTCATTCCTTGTTATTTTCTAATCTGCTTTATTTTTGAGGGGGTCTTGTAAAGCAAATCTTTTTTAAACTGATTCAATTAAAATGTAAAATATTGAAAAATCCAGTAAAAATAAAAAAAAGAGAAGTTCATCACAAAAAATAATCTGTATATTGTTTTAATTAACTGAAAATAAAAGAATCTGTATTTAGTCAGATGATTTAAAAATTCTGACCAATGGTATACAGATGTATCGTATTTAAAGCTGAATTTTGCATTTATCTACATGATTTACATTAAGGCACAAGTACGCTATTTTTTATAAAAAGGATATTTGGGGATAAAAAATTCGAAAAATATGGAAATAACTGAAAAATAAATTTGCATTTCTCGTTTTCTTCTTTACATTAATTATTTATGTCACTTTTTAAGTGATTGTCGTACGAAAACAAAATAAATGTATATAAAGCTGTAGTTATGATGGAGCAAGGCATGGAATTAGATCGCTTTGATAAGCAAATTTTAGAAATATTAACCAATGAAGATCTGAATCTTAATGAATTGTCTGAGCGGATTAATTTATCAGTCAGTTCAGTCCATCGCCGTATTAAGCACTTGATTGATCAAAATATTATTTCTGGATTAAAACGAGAACTCAATTATCAGAAACTCGGTTTTAGTCTGCATGTGCTCTTGCAAGTATCATTAAGTAAGCATGACACAGACACCTTTGCAAAATTTCTAGAAGAGTTAGAAAGTATTCCTGAAGTGATTAATGCTTTTTTAGTGACGGGCCAATCTGCAGATTTTATTGTAGAAGTTGTTGCAAAAGATATGGAAAATTACAGCGATGTATTGTTAAAACGTATTGGAAAAATTGAACATGTGGTCGCACTGCATTCGAGTTTTGTGATTAAAGAATATAACGTATTTAATTGCACAGGATTGTTGAGCAAAGCTTAGTGACTTATCTTCATCTTATATGCAATAAATAAAAACGCGCCAATTGGCGCGTTTTTTTAGATGTATCTCGTTTTCAGCTTGATCAGTCGTCAAGTTGAGCAAGAACTTCATCCGTAAATTCAACGTTTGTATAAACGTTTTGTACATCGTCAAGGTCTTCAAACATATCGATCATTTTTACGATTTTCTTCGCTTGATCAACATCTGAAATTAATGCCTTAGTAGAAGGGTTCATTACAACTTCAGCGTTATCAGATTTTAAACCTGCAGCAGTTAAAGCATCTTGAACTTCACCAAATGTTTCTGGTGTTGTAATGACTAGAATTTCTTCTTCATCAACTTCAATATCTTCTGCGCCAGCTTCTAAAGCCACGTCCATGATTTTATCTTCTAAAGATACATCTTCAAAAGTAATCTCACCACGTTTAGTAAACATGTAGGCAACAGAACCTGCTGTACCTAAGTTACCATCAGTTTTTGAGAAGCAGTGACGAACATCTGGAACCGTACGGTTTAGGTTATCTGTCATTGTTTCAACAATAACAGCAACACCACCCACACCATAACCTTCGTAAGTCACTTCTTTTAGGTCTGCATTTTCTTCACCACCAACACCACGTGCAATTGCACGGTTAATAGTGTCACGTGTCATGTTTGCAACTAATGCTTTTTCGACTACTGCACGTAAACGTGGGTTAGAAGCAACATCGCCACCCCCTAAACGCGCTGCAGTAACGATTTCACGAATAAATTTTGTGAATACTTTAGCGCGACTCGCATCTTGTTTTGCTTTACGATGCTTTGTGTTAGCCCACTTGGAATGACCCGCCATGCGAAATATGCTCCTTGTAGATTGGCCTTATGCCTATCAAATTGTGCAAATTCTACCATAAGCACTTTTTTCTGATAAAGGGCTTAGCTTAGAGTTTTTAAACAATCAAAAATTTAGTTTTTAGATTCTGGGATAATAATATCCAATCCAGTATTTTCTTTATAAAGCTTTTTGAGTAAAGCTAAGTCATGGTCGAGTTCAGTTGGATAGATTTTTCCGAAGATCCCACCTTGTTTGGTTTTTGAATTAGCATACATTAATACAATGGGTACACCAGCGGCTTTAGCAATGTGCCAAAAACCAGTACGTATTGGCTTACGCGCTTCGCCACGCTTTGCTCGGGTCGCTTCAGGAGCAATGACCAAGTTAAATTCTGCGTTATTGGCAAAATGCTCAGCCATCTGAGAAACAATATCTTTATTCGCTTTACGATCGACAGGAATGCCCCCAATTGCATTGAGTAGAGGCTTGAAAGGGCCTTTAAAGAGTTCTTTTTTTATTAAAGTATGTATCTTGATGTTGTAGATGTTGAAAAGCGCTAGTGAAAGTACAGCATCCATCATTGATGTATGTTCAAAGCCAACAATCACTTGTTTTTTTTCTAGCACATCGGGTTCAACATGATAAGTCCAGCCTGCAAGCTTGAATGCAGACTCGCCAATAAATTTATTCAGCATGGGGTGTAAGAAGAGGTTGAAATAAAGTGCTTAATTTCTTCCTGTTTGAATCAACAGTCAAGAGTAAAACCGTATGCTTGATAATAATTTATGCGTGTTTTAATGACGTATTTCTGCCTGTTATTTAGAGTAAAAAAAAAACTAAGTCAATAAATATTAATTCATTAAATATATTATTCGATATAAAAAAAATATTAAAATGCGTGATTTTGCACTTTTTATTCAGTCAGATTCTTATTAGACTTTTGTCTTAGGTGTAAAGAATGCCTATGACAGATTTTATGGTTAAATTTTTTTGGAGACTGAAAAAAATGACTTTAATGAGCGTTTTGAGCTTTGCTCTAGCATTATTTATGTTAGTTGCTGTATGGTCTTTGATCGAAATTCAACTTGAATCTAAAAAGAAAGAAATAATTGAGTCTTAATTGTTCGATTTTGCTGAATGTTTAGAGAAGTGATACAGATATTCTTTTTATTTATAATTAAATAAAGTATTTATTATATATGTTTAATTAGACTTAAAAGCTATTACTTAAAGAAAACAAAGCTTGCACATATAAAGAAATATGATTCAAAACCAAAGTCTGTTACTTATAAACAGTCGTTTTGATACTTTATAAATGTTTTGAAAATGTACAACAAGCGCGAAAAGTACTTGTCTTTTGAAACAATGTTAGATAGTATTCTTTTCGCCTGAACTTGTTGAAATATAACAGTTTCGGTATATATAGGGCCTATAGCTCAGTTGGTTAGAGCAGCGGACTCATAATCCGTTGGTCCACAGTTCAAGTCTGTGTGGGCCCACCATATAAAACAACCACTTAGGTGTACTAATCCTAAGTGGTTTTTTTATTTTTAGATTCTGGTAAGCAAATGGTAAGCGGAATAAATCAACATTATTTTTCAATAGGTTTTGATAAACAAGGGATTTAAAGATAGAGTTTGATGTAGGTGCTCAAATTTAAGTGACAATATGGTGGGTATAAGGGCGACCTAATATCGTAAATTTATTTAAGACAGCCACACGTGTATGAATCTTTTTGACTTGACTGTCAAAATCCTTCGCACTGAATTGATCGCCTAATAATTTACTGCAATGCATCTTTGTGTCGTTGATACCTTAGACAATTTTGTCAATGCTTTTTCGTAGACGATTTGGCATTTTCAATAATTTATTTCGCTCTGTAAATTTCATTCGCTTAATTTCCCAATAACTAGCATTTGATCCAGATGGCATAGTCATAGAAAAAAAGAACTATTTCTTGATATGTATTACATTTGAAACGTTGAGTGGAGATATTAGACACTCCTTAACTCTAGTTGTGTGCCTAGATGTTAATCGTGAGTGTTGTTTTTATTTGAGAGAATATGCAGTATGTTGTGGGTAGGAAAAAAATCATTATAGTTAATAGTGATTTCACCATTTGATACAGTAGAAAATTTCGCATTCAATATTAAAGAATCTGAAACAGAAATGAAAATTTCTTTATTTTTTAATTTTTTAGATATAATAGAATTTCTACTCAAATTATATTCAGATATATATGAGTGCATTCGAATATTACTCTTCCAATCAGTACCTCTTAACTTGCGCCAATTTATATTAGTTACTTCAGCAATAGTTAAGTCTTTATAATTCATCTTTTTTATTTTATTAAAAATTATGTCAAACAAAAAAATGTGAGATCTATGCAGATAGCTAATATTTGATAAGAATTTTTCTAAGTTTTTTTCAAGTGTTTCAGCACAACAGTTACATAACTGATAATTATTAATGATTAATCCCCATTGATATAAAAGATAAATAGCATAAATAGCATCAAGATTATGGAAAGCAGAGATTTTTTTTAATATTGAATATGATACTGGTTGTGGGGAATATACTCCTTCGCATATTACATGTTCGCGAATACCTAAAGTTAAATTGTGCATTTCGCTTATAAGCTTATCTGAGTTGAATTCAAGATTTTCAATATTCCAAATCGGATGTTCAATAATATCGGTCGCACTAGGTATAAGTTCCTCAGTACTCTCTTTCCATGATTTTTGAGGTGTAGATAAACCAAATTTATATTTTTTAAATAATTTAGCTTCAGGTGAATATATAGAGTTTGAATACATGAATTTATAAAACTGGTATTCATTTGTTATTTTTAATTTCTTCAATTTTTTAGCTTCATTGAATAAATAATCATACCAAGTAATCGTTTTGGCATATTCCAAAATACCACGAGCTCTGCGTCCCATTTTTCCACTCCATACTAAAGTTGGGGTAAAGTTATTTTGTAATTATACTTCTTTTCTTTACCCCTTTAAACATGCTTTTATAGGTTTAAAGCATTCTAAAGAGAGAAATATGGTACTAAAGCATAAACAAAAGAAGATCACAAAAGATAGACTTTTGCTAACTACGAAGGAAGCAGCCAGATTACTGGGATATGCAGAACAAACATTGCGTAAATGGGCATTGTACGAAAATGGACCGATTAATCCTATTAGGCATGGACGTAGTCTTCGTTGGAGTAAGGCAGAAGTCTACAAATTTGCTGGTGTCAAAGAAGAAGCCTAGAAAAATCGAGACAGTTTTTCTTGTTATTAATGCTTATTGCATTTGATATATAAAAAAGACATGCAATAACAAGAAAAGCTAGCTCATCCAGAAAAAATTTATAATTGATTTTTTTAAAAATATCATTAGCTTAAATTTCATCTCAATTTAGGCTCTAGGCTTTGTCATGCTCAAAAAAAGCCCTTATGAAATTTTTAGAATAATGAATTTGGAGCTAATAATGTCCAAAAAACAAGCTAAACCAAAGAAGAGTTTTAAGCTATCTCGTTTGAAACAAGTCAACTTAATTGAACGTTCGCTAAGAAAATATTCCAACATGCTCGGCCAAACAGTAAAACTTACTGTTGTTGGGGGTGGTGATCAAAAAATTGCAAAAGATCGACTGAAAAATTCAATGATTACTCGCGTTAAGAAAGACTATTTGAGTCTTACACAACATACGTATCTTTTATCTATTGAAGCTAAAAGTCATGAAGATTGGTTTAAGAATCAAGCTAACTATATTTTTTGGTCAGAGCTATTTACTTATCTTCAAAGTCACAAAATAAAATGTGAATATAGAATTAACTTCTATAAGGAACTTTTTGATTATTTAACTAAATTAGAAGATGAAAATTTATTATATTTAATTAATAAGGAAATCTTGAAGAGAGATAAATATCATATTCCTAATATAATTTATAAAACAGATTTTATAAATTATTTTAAATTACCTAGAAATTTTTTTGAAAACTATAAACTTGATAATATGGAATGCTGAAATGAATAATAAATTGAATCTAGAAATTTTTGAATCTAGATGTGCTTGTTTAACTGAAATTTTATCTTCATATAGGGGGAATTTGGTTGTATTGGACTCATGTGGTGTAAAGGGTTTTCATAATACTTATATGACTGATGAATTCATGAGAGAATTAAAAGTATTATGTGAAGATATATATTCATATTTGAAAATAAATAAATCTAAGACTCAATATAAGAATATTTTGGGGGCATCAAGTATCTCACTTTTACATAAAAATGTTGAGGATTCTGATGTTATAGATAAAGAAAAACAACTTTTGATTAACCAAAATATTTTGAAAATTTTTAATGTTGTAAATTTTTTAATTGGGTTGATGTACAACATAGAGAAATCTCAAGCTAAAATTGAAAGGCTAAACTATAATTTCTATCTAATTTTAAAAATGATGGAAAAAAGTTTTAAAGATTTTCTTTCTGAAGTTTTACCTATAATTTCTCAATATTTTAATCATCTTATTGAGTTCGATCATACGGCTAAGACCATTAAAGAATTCAATACTTATGCAAAAGCCCAAAATGTACATGTCATAGCAGTCTGTAAGGATCTTGAAGTTAAGGTTTCAAAAAAGATAGTTAAAGCTTTAACAAGGTATTTAGATGAGTACAGGATCGCAGTTGAGGATATCTGTTATCGCCATAACGTAAGAATTAAAAGGACGGATGAGATTGAGAATATAGACGATTTGGATGTTGATCCGCAGACATATCATAATCCACCTTTGGTCACCGAGAGCCAGTTTGATTTGAACCGTACCGGGTTTGTCGGAGACATTTTTATTTAAGTTAGGCCACGTGATCTAACGGGTTAATCTTATCATAGTACATTGCTTCAAACTCAAAAGGCGATACATAACCCAATGCGCTGAGTACACGCTTTTTGTTGAACCAATCTACCCAATTTAATGTCGCAAGTTGTACATCCGCTAAACCTTGCCAGTCTGCTTTTAAATATTCAATCACCTCTGTTTTGTATAACCCATTCACTGTTTCAGC
>NZ_JACAXE010000042.1:0-21417 GCF_013391565.1 Acinetobacter sp. SwsAc6 | reverse complement strand
TTTCACGTACAGGTTTGCCGTTGTCCCATGTTTCTGCAACGGCCAATAATTCTAGATTTTCTTCTAAGCGATCTGCAATTTTCAGTAACAGATTAGAGCGAGTAGTCGGTGATGTATTGTTCCATTCCGCTTTGGCTGCGTGCGCAGCATCGAGCGCTAACTCAATATCTTCAGCCGATGAACGTGGAATTTTGGTAAAGGCTTTACCATCAACAGGAGAGATGTTGTCAAAATATTCGCCTTTGACCGGTGCGACCCATTTGCCACCAATAAAGTTTTCATATTGTGATTTAAATTGAACTTTTGAGCCGTCTGTATTTGGATCTGCGTAACGCATATTGACTGTTCCTTTGCTTATTATGGTGTTCTTCAACGTCATACAAAGCCTATGCTTTGTTCTCAGGTACAACTGCGCGTTTTTAGTCGCTCTTTGAATATAAGAGTGGATGGTGGTGCTTTGAATGGCAAATTACATCTTTTAGACAATTTATTTAGGGTGTGGGTGCTTGGCTGTTAACTCAGTCACGATTTTGTTTTGTATGGGATATTTCGAAGCAATAAAGGAGATAAGGCACTCGCTTAGTTTAGTGTTGGACTAACATTTAGATGTGGCCTTAAAGATGTGTAGAAGGTGATCCCTTTAAGGCCTAGGCTGGTGAGATTGTAAAATTACAATCCTTTGTGGTTAAGCCAAGTAAATAATTGTTGGTATACCTGTTCGCGTACAGGCTTTTGCGATAGCACTAAGTCGTGAAGGCCATGATGAATACTTTGGATGGTGACATCGCCCTGAATTTTTTTCGCATATTTAGCAATATCTTTCACGCCTAAAATTACATCGCTGCTTTGTGCATCTTTACCCCATTTACGCGGATTTTTGGTTTGATTGGAATGCATGACTAAAATTGGAATATTTAACTGAACACCTTGATGGATTTCTTTTTGTGCTTCATGAATGGCGGTGATAAAGCTTAGGCGTACTTTGGGGTAGGTGGTCTTTTTCCAATCTAGGTTAAAGTCCCATTCACCTTTTAAGTCTTTGTGAAGACTGGGTGTGTACCACTTGTTGAGCTCACTTGGAAACTGTAAGTCTGGAAAAACTTTGCCTAGCCGACTCAGCTGAGGAACACCAAGCTTGCGTTTCAGTGGATTCATATTGAAGTCATAAAAAGGGCTGTTGACCCAAAGTGCTTTAATCAGTGGGTGATTAGGATTGTGACTTGCATATAGTGTTGTGGTTAAGCCACCAGTGGAGTGCCCACAGAGCAGTACTGCATCGTGGTCTTCTGCTCCAATGATATCAAGGGCTTGATTAATTTCTGCATCATATTCGGCAATCTTACGCACGTTATAGTATTTTTGATGTGGCAAAATTGAGCGTCCGTATTTTCTTAAATCGAGTGCATAAAAATCAAAACCGTGTTGGTTAAATTGCGCCGCCATTTCTGTTTGAAAAAAATAATCAATAAAGCCGTGAATATATAAAACAGCTTTAGAGGTGGTTGAAGTGGCTTTTTTGCGGATTAAGGTTGCTGTGACGGGGCCTTCAAAATCATCGGAAAATTTTAGGGTTGTTTGCTCATAGCCTGCGCCCAAGATGTCGGGCTGATAGGTGCATGCAGAAAGATCATTCATTGTTATTCTCAGCGTTTGATTTTTAATCTTATCCTTGATGAAGGCATTGGATTTGTCAACGACTGTCTGAGTGGTATTTTTTGTGTTTTGTATGGGCATAAAAAAACCCTCATCAAAGATGAGGGTTTTTTGAATTTGGAGCGGGAAAGGAGACTCGAACTCCCGACCCCAACCTTGGCAAGAGTCACCGACATAAAATACACTAAATTACATAATTGGTATGTTAATAAACTCTATATATAACAGTTATATAGAGTTTTAATTTTGTGTGACGTAATTTAAGGTGGGGTAGGGTACTTTGATTTTTGGTCACTAATTTATTGTGATAATCAACAATAATAACTAACATTCATATGCTTAATCTAAGAGTGTTTTACTGACTGGTATAATTTTATGATGAGAGGGGTGTTGCCTGAGGCTACGGTTTCTGTTTGGCCTTTTGGCGTAAGACGTACAAATATAAGCTTTCTACTTTTTCACGTGTCCATGGTGTGGTACGCAAGAATCGTAATGATGATTTAACACTTGGGTCTATGCAAAAACTGAACCGTACCGGGTTTGTCGGAGACTTTTTTATTTAAGTTAGGCCACCTGACCTAACGGGTTAATCTTATAATCGTACATTGCTTCAAGCTCAAAAGACGATACATAACTCAGCGCATCAAGCACCATATCTGTATTCTTACGTGTTGATACTTTCCAGCCAACAATTGCACATGAAAAAACATCAATAATAAATGTGGTTTAGACCCAATCTGAATGAGTTTTAATATATGTGAAGTCAGCGACCTGAGATACCGTCTTGGTAGTCAATCAGGTTTTGAGATTATTCGGCTAATAAATAATCTCTTTGATAGGCAGTCTGATGTTTTAAAACGCTATAACACAGATCTCTGTACACGACAAATTTCATAGGATCCTTGTCCTATCAGGCTTTTCTTTCTTAAAATTGCTAGCACTTTCTTAAATTCTTCTTTTTTTCCAAAACCAATCAAACGTAGAATAGCCATTTGAACATAGTCCAAACCGTAGCGAAATAAACTTACTGAAAGTCGTCCATGCTTCTTTATTTTTATCGCTTTTTTCCGATCATGTTGCCATTCACCTGTTAAATAGCACCAACAGAAACCGATAGCTAGCACTGCTATCAATTTCTTGACTCGTCTAGGGTCTGTTAAACGAGTATTTTCAAGATTGAATCCACGTCCTTTGAGACAACTAAATAACGTTTCGATTTCCCAGCGTAATGCATAATCACGAATAGCAGAAGCATTAAACATAGGAGAAACAACAAGTAAAAGCTCTCCATCTTCTAATCGTAGCGCACTAATATACAGTTTCACTCGACCAACCCAAATACGTCGTTTACGACATTCAGTTTGACCAACTTGAAGATGACGAAATAAATCACTAATTTTATGATTCTTGGCTAAGTGATTGGTCACAATAAAGTTTTTTAACACGTATACAGAAGTTAATGTCATTTTCAATTAACCATGTAAACCATTTCTCACCGATAAATTCTCTGTCTGCAAACACATTCACAATACGATCTTTACCAAAATTTGCATGTGACTTGTTCCACTTTAGATATTTGTTTAAGATGAGATGTAACTCATTGAACTGTGTCATCATATTCGTCGTCAGAAAACAAGTATTATGCCATTATTTCAATGAGTTATCTTTTTTTGTCGTGTACAAAGATATTTTTTAATGATAAATAAAAAGCCTATTTTTAAAGAAATTTAGCATACGGCATAGTGAAAACAACAATAGAGCAATTACTCAACAATAAACATTAACATCAATTATTTAGATCATATTCAATTTTAATAAAAAGACAAATGTGTATTAAAAATAGCCATCATACGTCTATTTTTGATTACAAAATATAATGAGGGGATTGCTTCCCATTTCATACATTTTTCATATATAAAAAGACATACTATTTTTAAGGTTTTTCTAAACCAATTTTTTTACTTCATAATTTTTAACATCATAATTAAAGGTGAACCATGCAAAATAAGAAGCGCACCCCATTAGACGCGCAACAGTCCCATCTTTGGATTATTGGTGGTGGTATCGCAGGTATGGCTGCTGCTGCATTTGCAATCCGTGATGCCAAAGTCCCTGCCAAAAATATCCATATTTTAGAAGAACTCGATATTTCAGGTGGTTCGATGGATGGTGGACATACACCGCATGCCGCGCAAGCTTGGGTAACACGTGGTGGGCGAATGCTGACCGATGAAACTTATTTGTGCCTATGGGACTTATTTTCCAGTATTCCATCTTTGGAAAATCCAGACATTTCGGTGCGTGAAGAATGTCGTGAGTTTAATGAAAAAGTGAAAACCCACGCCAATGCACGGTTGATTGATGCCGAACATGTCATTGCGGATGCAGCAAAGCTTGGTCTGAATACGCTACATCGTGCACAGATGCTGCGCCTATTAGCTTCAAAAGAAGAAAAAATTGGCAGTCGCCGCATTGATGAGTTTTTTGATGAAACCTTTTTTGAAACCAATTTCTGGCGCATGTGGCGCACGACTTTCGCTTTTCAAAAATGGCACAGTGCAGCAGAGTTAAGACGCTATTTCTTGCGTTTTATTCAAGAATTGCCACGCATTCATACCTTAGCGGGTGTGAAACGTACCAAGTACAACCAATATGACTCGATGATTCTGCCCCTACAGCGTTGGTTAGTCGCACAAGGCGTCGATGTGCGTTTTGGACACTATGTCACAGATGCAGACTTCATTACCAATGCTGAAACTCAAGAACGCTACGCTTCACGCCTATATGTACAATTGCCTGAAGGCTCAGAGCAAATTAATCTGAAAGCCAATGATTTAGCTATTTTCACTTTAGGCTCTATTACAGCAGACTCACGTTATGGCGGTAATCATGACGTGCCTGCCCTTATTCGTCATCGAGAAGATCATGGCTGGACGCTTTGGGAAACGCTGGCACAAAAAGCCCCAGACTTTGGCCGTCCAATGACTTTTTATGGCAATGTCGATGAACATAAGTGGGAGTCTTTCACTCTGACCATGAAAGATGACGTGCTACTTAAACGTATTATTGACTATACAGGCAATGAACCAGGCACAGGCGCACTCATGACTTGGTATGAGTCGGGTTGGCATTTATCCATCGTGGTTCCTGCACAGCCACACTTTGCCGACTTACCTGAAGGTTTATATACCTTATGGGGCTACGGTTTCCAAATTGACCATATAGGCGATTACATCAAAAAACCAATGTCCGAAGCCACGGGGCAAGAAATCCTAACAGAACTGATTAAACAGCTCGGTTTTGACGACATTTTAGATCATGTTTTGGCAACGACTGATGTTACTACCGCCATGATGCCATACGCCTCTGCCCTATTCGCCTGCCGTAAACCGGGGGATCGTCCACAGGTAATTCCACAAGGCTCACAAAACTTTGCTTTCCTTGGACAGTTTGTGGAAATTGAAGATGACGTGGTCTTTACTGTGGAATATTCAGTTCGTGGGGCGATGCTTGCCATTTATGAATTTTTTGGGGTGGAACGTGAAATCCCTGAAATTTACAACGGTCTACTTGATCCTAAAGTGGGTTTAAAAGCTTTAGAAACAGTGTTCCACTAAGTTTTTAATATATAGCGATAAGAGCACCTTTATGTCGCCACTATTACATAGTTTAATTTAAGCAACGTTTGGATACACGAGTGTGGCAGGGATGCCACACGTTATCCATCATAATAGGGATGTTATGTATGTGTAACAAAGGCTTTTGCTTTCTTTTGGCTTATCAAAAGTAAGGGTATTGCCTACACAAACACCTTTTATACTTTATTGAAAGTTGAGGCCGTGTACGCACCTAATTTTAAATTGGATAAAAAGAAAAATTAGATAAAACTTTATACCTCATTCGTAAATAAATTGACTAATCAACATAGGAAAAACATCTCCACGTTTTAAATAATACTCCGAAACTGACTAAGTGCTTTTCTATCTTTTTCTCATGATTTTAGATTTCATAAAAATTACCTCTGTACACGACAAATTTCATAGGGTCCTTGTCCTATCAGGCTTTTTCTTTCTTAAAATTGCTAGCACTTTCTTAAATTCTTCTTTTTTTCCAAAACCAATCAAACGTAGAATAGCCATTTGAACATAGTCCAAACCGTAGCGAAATAAACTTACTGAAAGTCGTCCATGCTTCTTTATTTTTATCGCTTTTTTCCGATCATGTTGCCATTCACCTGTTAAATAGCACCAACAGAAACCGATAGCTAGCACTGCTATCAATTTCTTGACTCGTCTAGGGTCTGTTAAACGAGTATTTTCAAGATTGAATCCACGTCCTTTGAGACAACTAAATAACGTTTCGATTTCCCAGCGTAATGCATAATCACGAATAGCAGAAGCATTAAACATAGGAGAAACAACAAGTAAAAGCTCTCCATCTTCTAATCGTAGCGCACTAATATACAGTTTCACTCGACCAACCCAAATACGTCGTTTACGACATTCAGTTTGACCAACTTGAAGATGACGAAATAAATCACTAATTTTATGATTCTTGGCTAAGTGATTGGTCACAATAAAGTTTTTTAACACGTATACAGAAGTTAATGTCATTTTCAATTAACCATGTAAACCATTTCTCACCGATAAATTCTCTGTCTGCAAACACATTCACAATACGATCTTTACCAAAATTTGCATGTGACTTGTTCCACTTTAGATATTTGTTTAAGATGAGATGTAACTCATTGAACTGTGTCATCATATTCGTCGTCAGAAAACAAGTATTATGCCATTATTTCAATGAGTTATCTTTTTTTGTCGTGTACAAAGAACACAGATATATAAGCTTGCGCATTGCAGCACCTAAAGCACACATTTTATTCTTACCCTAGCTTAATAATCGCAACACTGAACTCTGAAGAATCTCGTCGTTTCTTAATTACGTTGTAATGATGATCATGAAGATAAAATCAAAAAATACAGATTTTTGTGTAAATCCTGAGTAGAATTCGACTTATTTTTTCTGCAGTAAAAAGCATCTTCTCACTATGCTGCTTTGCAAGGACGTTTTATGCTCGCGCTAGATATACAACATGTTCGAATGAAACAACACGCCACTGATAAGGCACAAGCGTTGCAATGTCTAGTCGATATCTTGGTCGAAGACCAATTGGTTACACCTGATTATATTCATGGGTTGACCGTGCGCGAACAACAAAGTGCAACGTATTTAGGGCAAGGAATTGCCATTCCGCATGGGACGCCTCAGTCTCGCCAATATATTTTAAAAACTGGGATTCGTCTGGCGCACTTTCCTGAAGGAGTTGTTTGGGACGGTGAAAATAAAATTTATTTAGCAGTAGTGATTGCTGCGAAATCAGATGAGCATTTGCAAGTCTTACAAATTTTGACGCGGGCTTTAATTAATGATGTCGCTGATCAAGTGAAACATGCTCAATCCGCAGAGCAAATTATTGCATTATTACAAGCCCAACCTGCATCTTTGGCATTGCATGAAAATTTAATCGCCACTCAAGTTCCCGCACTTGATGTAGAAGATTTAATTTGGCAGGCAACACAGCTGCTGAAACAGCAAAAAATGGTGGAGTGTGGTTTTCTGTCGGGTTTAAACCTAAACAGCATGATTCATTTAGGGGAGGGGGTCTGGTCGATCACTTCTAACCAGCATGTTTTGAGCCCAGCTGTAAGTTTGGTAAAAGCGGAACAGGTTTTAAGCCATCAGCAGGAAATGCTCAAGACTTTGGTGTGTATTGCCAGTAATGAGCAACTGGATATGCAACGGTTTCAACGGTTAATGGATATTTTGTTTGATACTGAACAAGTTCATACCCTCAACCAAGAGCAAGATAGTCACCAATTGGCGCAGTTAATTGGTGCTGAACTAATTCCTGATTGGCCATCTCGTCGTATTGTCTTAGCTAATGCTCATGGTCTACATGCGCGTCCCGCGACACACTTGGTCAATATGACCAAGAAATTTGCAGGGGATATTCTCGTTGCTGTAGATGAGGGGGCTTACGTTTCGGCAAAAAGTTTAACCAAATTATTAGCTATGGGATGCCGTCGTGGTCAAACTCTGACTTTTATTGCACAACCTGATACCGATGCTGTAGCAAGCTTAGAACAGATTATTGATGCAGTTCAGCAGGGCTTAGGAGAAGAGGTTGAAGCTGTTGACCTTGCATCTCATCAGCATAGCAGTAGTGACCCAGTCGTAAATACTTTGGAATTAATGCCTTTTGAATCACATGGCGATACGGGTAGCTGCGGTATTGCGGCATCAACTGGCCTTGCTTTTGGTCCTGCTCATGTGGTGAAGCCACGCGAATTTAGTTATGAACGTCGCGGACAGAGTTTTAAAGCTGAGAATGAAAAGCTCGAAATTGCGCTTCATCAGGTGAAAAATAGCTTACGTCAATTCATTGCACATACTGAATCTACTGCCATTAAGCAGATCTTCATGGCACATTTGGAAATGCTGGATGATCCAGACCTCCTCCAAAGTGTACAACGCGGTTTAAAACAGGGGTTGTCTGCTGCTGCAGCTTGGCATGATCATATTGAAGTGGCTGCTACCGCACAGGCTGCACTTAGCGATCGTTTACTGGCAGAGCGTGCGGCTGATTTAAGGGATATTGGTGAGCGTGTTTTGGCTGCTTTGTGCGGTGTGGCCGATGTCACAGAACCCGAGCAACCTTATATCTTAATTATGCATGATGTTGGTCCAAGTGATGTCGCGCGTCTGAATAAAGATCGTGTTGCAGGCATTTTGACCGCGGTTGGTGGAGCGAGTGCCCATAGTGCTATTGTGGCACGTGCTCTGGCTATTCCAGCAGTCGTAGGTGCGGGTGTAGCTGTTTTAAATATTGAGAGCCATGCCACAGTACTAATTAATGGGGATACTGGTGAGTATGTGGTCTCACCCGAGCAAAGTCAGATTGATCATGCCATTGCAGAGCGCCAACGCCAGCGTGAGTTGCGAGGACAAGCGGAACAGCATTGTTTAGAACCTGCCATCACACTGGATCAACATCAAGTTGAAATCGCAGCCAATATTGGCAAAGTGGGCGCTACCATACAGGCTGTGGCCGATGGGGCAGAAGCAATTGGTTTGCTACGCACAGAATTGGTCTTTATGTCACACAGCAGTGCGCCTGATGAGGCTACACAGGAAGCCGATTATCGGGTGGTGTTAGATGCTTTGGCAGGTCGTCCATTGGTGGTACGTACACTTGATGTGGGCGGAGACAAACCTTTGCCGTATTTGCCTATTGAAAAGGAAGAAAATCCATTCTTGGGCTTACGTGGTATTCGTCTGACTTTACGTAAGCCAGAGTTGTTACGTCAGCAATTGGTTGCTTTACTTAAAGCAGCGGATAATCGCCCATTAAGAATTATGTTTCCGATGATTGGGCGGGTTGAAGAATGGCGAGCAGCAAAAGCAATTTTGGATGAGGTTCGCATACAGCATCCATGTGAAAACTTACAAGTCGGTATTATGATTGAGGTTCCTGCGGCAGCATTGTTGGCTCCAATTCTTGCTCAAGAAGTTGATTTTTTTAGTATTGGAACCAACGATTTGACTCAATATACTCTGGCGATTGACCGTGGTCATCCACTGTTGTCTGCTGAAGCTGATGGCTTACATCCGAGTATTTTGCTATTGATTGATCAAACGGTTCGGGCAGCACATCAGCATGGTAAATGGGTGGGCATTTGTGGTGAATTGGCTGCTAATCCAAAAGCTGTGCCTGTATTGATAGGCTTGGGCGTGGATGAGTTGAGTATGTCGAGTACCAGTATTCCATTGGTGAAGGCGCAAATTCGTGGTTTGAACTATATAAATTGCCAACAGGTCGCACAGCAAGCCTTAACTTGTGACAGTGCGTCTGCCGTACGTGCATTGGTGGAGTAATTACGAATGGCTAAGATATTAAGTATTACTCTGAATCCTGCAATTGACCTCACCGTGCAGTTGGATCAACTAAAAGTTGGCGAGGTCAATCGTCAGTTAACGGCCCAAAGCCATGCAGCAGGTAAAGGCTTAAACGTGGCACAGGTCCTTAAGGATTTGGGACATGAACTGATTGTGAGTGGCTTTTTGGGGCAAGAAAACCGTCAAATTTTTGACCATCATATCCAGCAAGAGCAATTTGATAACCAATTTATTTATGTTGCAGGTGAAACACGGCAAAACATTAAGGTTGCAGAAGCTTCTGGTCAGATGACTGACATCAATGGCAAGGGCTTTTTTGTAGATACCTCAGCAAAACAACAACTACGTGAACGCCTATCTCAACTGATTTTAGAGGTTGATGTGATTGTGATTGCAGGTAGTTTGCCACAAGGTTTTTCTGCAGAAGAGCTTTCGATACTGATTCTATGGTTACAGTCTGCGGGTAAAAAAGTCGCAGTAGATACCAGTGGTGTTGCGTTGAAAGCAGCAATTGCTGCCCATCCTTGGTTGATTAAGCCTAATACAGATGAGTTGACGGAAACCTACCATTTGCCAGCAGAAACGTTTGCAGAACAGCAGCATCTTTTTGCCAGTTTAAATAGTCAGATCGAACATATTGTGGTCTCGATGGGTGAAAACGGAGTGAACTGGTTTCACCGCACGCACCCCCTGCATGCTACTGCACCGAAGGTCACCGTCCAAAGTACGGTGGGTGCGGGAGATTCCTTGTTGGCAGGTATGATTCATGGCTTGTTGAGTTCAACTTCCCCAGAAGAAACATTGAAAACAGCAACCGCAATTGCGAGCAATGCTGTGACCCAAATTGGGTTTGCCCTTCCAGACTTTGCTGTTATTGAAGATTTGAAAGCGCAAATCTCAGTCCAATCATTGAGTTAATACGATGCAAGAGATAAAACATATTTTATTTGTGCCACATAGTCCCGAGCAGCCGATTAATGCAGTGATTTTGGCCAAAAAATTGTCCAAAGCAGCAACAGCACTTGGTATTTCCAATGATGTGGCGACATCAGTTGAGCATCTTGATTTATCAAATGTGATTGATACTGTTGTTTTTGTTGGACAGAAGTCGGCAGATGCGGATCAACTGCGTGACAAGGTTGTGAAAGTCATTGGTTTGAATAATGCACAACACGATGCGATCATGCTTTTGCAACAAGTTTTTGAGCATTCAGATGCTTTAGATGAAACTATTGCAGCCAATGCAGGGGTTACACGGTTTGTCGCCATTACAGCATGTCCAACTGGTGTTGCGCATACGTTTATGGCGGCCGAAGCCTTACAACAAGGTGCAGTAAAGCACGGTTATCAGATTGATGTTGAAACCCAAGGATCGGTTGGGGCTAAAAATATTTTATCGGCAGAAAGTATTGCCAAAGCAGATGTGGTGATCTTAGCAACGGATATTGAGGTCAATACAGATCGCTTTGTAGGCAAACGTGTATATCGCTGCAGTACAGGATTTGCCCTTAAGCAAACGGATAAGACTTTTGCAAATGCAATTGCTGAGGCCAAAGTGCTTGAAACGGGTAAGCAAACAGCCACTAAGACAGAAAATGAAAACAAAGAAAAAACTGGAATTTATAAACACCTTTTAACAGGGGTGTCTTTCATGCTGCCGATGGTGGTGGCGGGCGGTTTGATCATTGCCATCTCGTTTATGTTTGGCCTCAATCCTGTTGAAGGAAGCTTTGCCGCATCCTTAAAGCAAATAGGTGCTGCAGCATTTACTCTTATGGTACCTATGCTGGCAGGTTACATTGCTTATTCTATTGCGGATCGCCCGGGTTTAACTCCAGGTTTGATTGGCGGTTTACTTGCCACACAATTAGAGGCAGGCTTTCTCGGTGGATTAGTTGCAGGTTTTATTGCAGGTTATATTGCGTTATTTTTATCGAAGCAGCTTAAACTCCCAAGTAGCCTAGAAGCATTAAAACCAATATTGATTATTCCACTATTGGCCAGTTTAGCTGTTGGTTTAATCATGATTTATGTGGTTGGACAGCCTGTTGCACAATTGTTTGAATTACTCACACACTTCCTTGCCAATATGGGGACGACCAATGCCATGATCATGGGGATTATCCTTGGGAGTATGATGTGTATTGATGTTGGGGGGCCAATAAATAAAGCGGCTTATGCCTTTACGGTGGGCTTACTTACGTCACAAACATACGGACCGATGGCGATTACCATGGCTGCGGGTATGGTACCGCCATTGGGTATGGCAATTGCAACTTTTCTGGCAAAGCATAAATTTGCCAAACCTGAGCAAGATGCAGGGAAGGCTGCTGTAGTTCTGGGCCTATGTTTCATTTCGGAAGGGGCTATTCCGTTTGCTGCCAAAGACCCGATTCGAGTGCTTCCATGCGCGATCGCAGGTGGTGCTGTAACTGGGGCTTTGGTTGCATTATTTAAATGTGAACTAGTCACTCCTCATGGCGGTGTAATGGTACTGATCATTCCGAATGCGATGAATTATCCATTAAAATATTTATTGGCGATTGCGATTGGAAGTGTGGTGACTGGTGTAGCTTATGCCGTAATAAAACAACGGTTAGAATAAGCCCTTCATAGAAGCTTTGTGAAAGCTATTTAGTGCAATAAATGAATATTATGCTCAATCCTATTTTGGATCAGTTGGAGAGTCTCTGCTTGAATTTGTCCAGGTAATAGGTCATGAGCGATATTGCTGAATCAGATTGTAACCTTACAAATCGAGCCAATAATTTCATCAACTTCTTGGACACAAAGTTCCGCTTCCTGAGTACCAAGTTTCACAAGAGCTTGTCGAGGAATATTCAGTGCCTCACCCATGATATCCATTTGATGTGGAGGAAAGTTCTAAACCTTTACTGATCGCTTCTGCACTGTATTCAAAGGCGATTAATGGCCGACCTGTGATTGCGGTTGAGGAGACCAATGTACCCCAAAGCCAATATTCACCCCATCCATTGTAGTAAACATTAAGTTTTTGAGCATGGATTTATTTCCTTTTGATACGTTGGCGAGCAGTACTGTTCTGAAATGACAGCTTTGTCCGTTATAATTGTATAAACATTTTTGGTTTCTGGTAATTATGTCCTCATTGATCAATTTTCTATCTCGCTTTAGTACTGCAACTCTTCAGCGCAGTCTGAGCTATGCTAAACACATTGATAGGGAAACGATTGAGTTCTTTGAGGAAAAAGACGGGGTTACGATGTATGCCCAAATTGAAGGAACAGATTATTACGATACCGCAATTACCTATAATCCCCAAAAAGACCGTTTAATCGATGACGACTGCACTTGTCCGGTTGGATATAACTGTAAACATGCTGCTGCTTTAGCGCGGTTATTCTTTCAGGAATATCGCCAGGAATTTCAGCAGCGTTATGCTGACTCTCAATCCCCGCAGGGAATCACAAAACGCCAACGGGGGGATGATCAGGCGCAGCGCTGGTTGAATGATTTTAAACGGTATTTACAACAGACTGAACCAGAGCAATCTGTCAAAACAAACAATTATTTAATTTACCTGCTAGATCAGTCTGTCAGCTTAAAGAAATTGACAGTTGATGTTCAGAAGGCCAGACGCAATAAAAACGGCTCAATTGCGGGGGAAAGTTATTATACCCAATATGAAAATATCACCAGAAAGCATCTGACTTTACCTGAACAAAAACGACAATTATTTAACCAGATTTATTATTATGCCAAAATAAACAGTGACGAACGCTTTTATCAAAGCAATCTTGATATCTCCAGAATTTTATTGGAGCATTTCAAATCTTTTATTCAAAGTGGCGATGTGTACTGGCAAAAAAAGAGCCATACTGCACTTCAATGGTCAGAACAAGGCTATCACATCGAACTGATCTGGCAACAAGGTGTAAACAAACAGACAGAGCATTTAAATATTGAATTGGTCAATGGTGATATTCGACTCGATTTAAAATCAAATCCACATATCCAAATTCTCGCTAGCCAGCCACCGTGTTATGTGGATATTCAACAGAACACGGTGGGCCAGTTATATGGTGAATATACGGCAAATCTTCTGTACCATTTTTTACAGATGCCTGATCTTCCATCTATGCTCTTGCCAGAGTTTGAGAAACTGACTCATCAATATTCAGACGTGAAAAATCTGCCTCAGCCCGAGTCTATTCAGCATATTGATGTCCTTGAGGGTAGTCCCCAGCCAATTTTACGCTTCGGTGTTTTAGATAAATTTGATTGGAAATGGGAAGAGTCTGTTTGTGCTGAAATTGAATTCTCCTATACAGGCGGAAGAATAAAAGCAGGTACATCAGGTGACAGTTTTATTGGTGAGCAGCATGACAAAATGGTACGACAGCTTCGGGACTTAGTTCAGGAACAACAGTCAATCCAGCGTTTACAGCTATTGGTCGAATCACTGAAGTGGGTGAAAGATCTTAGTTATGACCATCAATTAAAACTGGATAAACAACGTCTAGATTCTATGGTTTTTGCTTTCTATGGAGACTGGATCAAACAGCTGATGCCCATCAATCAAATTGAGTTGATGGGCTGGCAGATAGAGCATCTGGAAAACAGCCCCTTTAATCTGCAATATGTTGAAAATTTAAATATTTCTATCACTGAATCTGAAGGTCAGCAGGACTGGTTCAATATCGGGGCGACGGTTCAAGACAGTGCAGGCAATTCTTATAATTTGCTTGATGCACTCGTAGCTTTGGTGCGAGTAAATCCTGATTTACTTGATCCACGGACTTTTATTCATCTGCATGACAGTCAAATTTTCACAGTGAAAACTGCAGTTGATCAACCTGATTTGGCTCTATCCGCTAGGGATATTAAGCCGGTATTGTTGCATCTGCAGAGCATTTTACAGCAAGAAGAGCGCAGTATTGATCGCTATGATGCGAGTCAATTATTAGAATTGCAGCATAATCTTGAGATGACATGGCAGGTCAGTGATCGCCTGCAACAATTTGTACAGAAATTCAAACAAGGCTATCAGCAACAACTGCCGACACCACAAGGTTTTCAGGGGGAGCTGCGTCCATACCAGCAGCAGGGCTTAGGTTGGTTACAGTTTTTAAGGGAAACCCAACATGGCGGGATTCTGGCAGATGATATGGGCTTGGGGAAAACAGCACAAACTTTAGCCCATTTACTCATGGAAAAGCAGGCTGGATATTTGCAGGACAGTCCCGCCTTAATTGTTGCACCCACATCGTTGATGCATAACTGGTTCAAAGAAGCGGAGAAATTTACCCCTCAGCTGAAGGTATTGCTGCTACAGGGGCCCGACCGCCATCAGTATTTTGAGCAGATTCCGCACTATGATATTGTGTTAACCACCTATCCGCTTCTAGCGAGAGATGAAGAACAATTAAAGCAATATGAATATCATCAACTCATTTTGGATGAGGCGCAGAATATCAAAAATCCGCGTGCCAAAGCTGCACAGGTAGTACGGCAATTAACAGCACGACATCGTTTGTGTCTAACAGGTACCCCGATGGAAAATCATTTGGGTGAACTGTGGGCACTATTTTATTTTCTAATGCCAGGATTTTTATATTCACAAGAAATCTTTAATAAAAAGTACCGCTATCCTATTGAAAAACGCGGTGATCAGCAGTTAAGGCAAAAGTTGGTAAACCGCATTAAACCCTTTATTTTACGTCGCTTGAAAACTGACGTTGCCAAGGAATTGCCTGAAAAAACCACGATTGAAGTCAATATTGACATGAATGAGCAGCAATCCAAGCTATACGAGGCTGTTCGCGCCACGATGCAGGCAAATATTCAGAAAATTGTGGCAGAAAAAGGCTTTAAGCGTAGTCAAATCCAAATTTTAGATGCCTTGCTGAAGCTGCGTCAGGTCTGTTGTCATCCTAGCTTGCTGAAACTGGATTCAGTTAAAACCGGGCAGGCGTATTCTGCCAAACTTGAACAGTTGATGGATATGGTTGTTCCAATGGTGGAAGAGGGACGAAAAATTCTTATTTTCTCTCAGTTTACCTCAATGTTGGAACTGATTGAACAACAGCTCTATCACGCAAAAATTGGCTATGTGAAGCTGACTGGAAAGACCAAAAAGCGAGATGAAGTCATTACAGCATTTCAGTCTGGACAAGTGCCGGTATTTTTAATCAGTCTGAAAGCAGGAGGGGTTGGTCTGAATCTAACTGCCGCAGATACGGTCATTCACTATGATCCATGGTGGAACCCTGCTGCTGAAGATCAAGCTTCAGATCGTGCATGGCGGATTGGACAGGACAAGCCGGTATTTGTGTATAAGCTGATTACCAATAAAAGCATAGAAGAAAAAATTATTGCCTTGCAGCAGAATAAAGCAGAACTGGCACAGTCTATTCTAAGCACAGATCATGAGGGAGAAGCGAAACTGACGGAAAATGATGTGATGAAATTGTTTGAGAAATTTTAGCTTGGTTACAGGTTTCCTCTAATCATCTGTAAGTATCTGAAAGTCTGGATGCAATTTTTTCCAATGTTCTCTTAATTTTTCTTTATGAACAGAAATCATAGGTAAGTCTAGTAATAGCGCTGGCCATACTGACCGTGCTTTGTCCATAATGGCGTGAAGTTGTTTTTCAATAACACGCCATGGAACACCGACTTTTTCAGCCCATTGTTCAAAGTGTTTCATCTCAGCTAAATACCAATCTTTATTTTTGGCAAGATTCAATGCGAAATGAAGCTCATTTTCAATATATACACTAGTCATCAATATATCGTATGCGGGAGATAATCTTGGTGTTCTTTTGTCCTGATAAATCATACTCCAGTTTTTTAAGTGTGCATCTCCATTGGCGAGCAAAATGTTGACAAGTAAGCGGCTGGCAAATTGCTGAATATCAAGAATTTTGTTATCTGAAAATTGATAAATGATCTTTCCTATCTGCTCATAATTTGTGGTGCTGTATTTCTGCTGTGGATATGCACCGAAGATCTGAGCAAAGTCTTCGATGTGAATAAGCTCTGTAGTATCAGCAGTACTCTGTCTATCAAATCTTTTGATTGCAAAAGCATATTGCTCTTGGGGTAAATTTAATGGTGGAAGGTTTTGTAAGAGTGCCATATCCACCAAGCGAATCTCAGGGACATCTATTCCGACCATTTTGGCAAGGCTCATCATAGAATATTCATTTAGCGGAACAAAAGCATGTCTGGAAGAAGGAGTTTTGATAATCCAGTCCCCGAGTAGAGACGATTCCGTTGCCTGGACTAGTGTAAAACGCCCATCTTTGGCTTTCATGGAAAACTTCATTTGGACGCCGGCCAAGGAAAACTTATTATCTGTTCGAATCTCTTGCTTTAAGATCTGATCTGGATTAGAGATCTGCAGTTTGAATTTTATTTCATCTGGAATTTCTTCTGGATCTAATGGAGTCGCAATGAGTGCTCCAGGTAAATCATGACCTAAAGCTGCCAATAACTGAAATTCATTGTCTATATGTACTTTGAGGCTTTGTGCAATCAGTTCGCGTAATGCACCTTCTGGTAGCAAGTTTGATAGCAAGGGATGTAAACGCTGATGTGTAACATAGGTCTTTTCTAAAATCTTATCCACTTGAGGATACAAGGGGGAAGTCAACAGGCTCAAGGTCGGGCGTTGCTGATCAGAGCGGAAAGAATCTGTAAAAACCAGAATATTTTTTCCGCTCTGAAATCCTGCCAAGTATCCAACGATACCGTGATGTAATGTTAATTTCAGGACGGCAACAGTATTCATGGTTCCTCTCCTCCGAGAAGACCCTTCCATGGGTTAGTCATTAAGTCATCCTGATCTTCAATAGTGACTTTAATTTCATCATTCAATAATTGTCTGATCAAATGAACCTTATCATCAGGGATGAGCATCAGTTGAGCATTTAATCCTGCCGCTATAATTTCTAAGGTCTCTAATCGAGGGTTGCCCTGACTTTCCAGTTTTTGGTACTGCTGTCTTGAAATGCCTGTACGGGATTGCATATCAACTTGCTTTAAGCCCAATTGGGTTCGTCTTTTTTTGATTTGCTGAAGTAAAGACTTATTCATTGTAGATACATTTATTGCTTTTAGGTTCTGTAAGAAACATATTAGTTTCTTTTTTTTTGAAAAGCAATTTATGACTTTATCATTTCGATCTATAAAAGCCTTAGCTACGTAGTGATCTGAAATCACTCTGAAAATACAGTTAAAATACGCGGTTCAATTTACCTTAATCTCCTTACGTAATGGGCAGTCAGATCTGAACTGTTGGCAACTCTCTGGCAAAATTTCCTGGCAGCCCTGCATTTAACTGCCTAGCGCAATCTGATAATACCCCAACCTTGGCAAGGTCACCGAGATTTATACCATTAAATTATGTTAATTGTAAGTATATGATTTAATTGAATGTAATTGGTTTTTAGTGGGGCGAAATTTTTAGCAATTTAGATCATTTAAGGGTATTTTGGTCACTTCATATTGGAAATTTTTGTCCATAAAAGTCACCTATGTTTTAATACTGATTTTCATAAGAAATAACAACAGTATATGATTTAATATAATGATTATTAATCCTCATGAAAATGTTTTATATTCAATTCAATAAATGAATATTATGCTCAATCCTATTTTGGATCATTTGGAGAGTCTCTGCTTGAATTTGTCCAGATAATAGGTCATGAGCGATATTGCTGAATCGGATTGCAACCTTACAAATCGAGCCAATAATTTCATCGACTTCTTGGGCAGAAAGTTCCGCTTCCTGAGTACCAAGTTTTACAAGAGCTTGTCGAGGAATATCCAGTGCCTCACCCATGATATCCACCTGGCCCTTCACAAAAAGTAACATCATAGGCAGGGGCGAGTTTCCATTGCCCATTTTGGGACATCAGAAATGAAAAGTTTTTGCAATGATCATCTCGATTATTGAAGACTACATTGAAAACAGCTCGCTTGAATGCAATTGCTTTTTCGCGAACATCATTGGTGCAAAAGTGTGCAGCGCGAAGAAAGTTACTGTAGTCTAAACTCCCTGGTGATTTAAAATCAGCTCCGGTAAAGGCAGCTAAACTTTGCATAGGGATACGCATGCCATCGTGGCGGTCAAATCTTTTTGATGCAAATGCAGTTAATCCATTCGGAAGAGTAAAATATTGGGTGTCAGGGGTATCAATATCACAATGACGCAAACATTCTGCATAAACAGCTTCAATTGCACAAACTTCAGGATGCTCTTGCTGAGCGGGAAATTTGATCAGCCAGGCTTCATGTTGATGTGAGCTAACTGTTGAGAATTCGTTGGTGACAGGATCACGATAGACGAGTGCTTTTGGCCTTGCACCTTGTGGTGATCCACCCATAACTAATAAATGCTGTAAAAATTCAGCACCTTCTCCTTTGAGAACTTCCTGGACTTCTTGGGCGAGTTTAAGCAGTGGAATATTTTCAGTTAATGCTAACTCAGGTGCTGAAGGTTCAAAGGATAATGCCCCCATCGCATGTGTATTAATATACGTGAGTCTTTCTAATGGCCCAATCCGTGCTGGATTGAGTCCATTTTTTTTAAATAAGCGATCCATAAGGAGCATGCCCCAACCATCGGGTAGAGCATCATATATAGGACCTGGCAATCCCATTTGATGTGCAGGAAAATTCGTTCTTAATGGGTCACCTTTTAACGGAAGTAGGTAAGAGGAAAGTTCTAAACCTTTACTGATCGCTTCTGCACTGTATTCAAAGGCGATTAATGGTCGACCTGTGATTGCGGTTGAGGAGACCAGTGTACCCCAAAGCCAATATTCACCCCATCCATTGTAGTAAACATTAAGTTTTTTGAGCATGGATTTATTTCCTTTTGATACGTTGGCGAGCCGTATTGCTCTCATAGCGGAGAATGTCATCTACACTGTTTAAATGAGGTTTAAAGAGTTCCTCTAATTCTTTTAATCGACCCAGTACCATGGCAACGCGTACTAAATTTTCAAATGAAACATTTCGACCAGCTTCCAAATTAGATACTGTATTTACACCAATACCAGCACGTGTAGCGACGTCTGCCTGAGTCATTTCCAGATAAAGTCGTTCTTTACGAAGCCTTTCACATAATAAAGTAACAACTTCTTCAGGCTTTTTGAATTTTAAATCCATAATATTGGGTCTTATGTCTATATATGTGTATTAAACCACAAAATAATGGAGTTATAAAATAAACCGACTTAGTCGGTAAGGAGGGTACTTTATTGGCCTGATTAGATCCTATTAGAGGACCTGGGTAATACGATGATCTCGAACGTCTTGCAGAACTGCAAGCCGTTGAATTTCTTTGTCAGACATAGTGATCAGCATCTATATTTATATTCAGTCCATGGTGATAAAAACCATCATAAACTAGACATTTTTATTGGTGAGAATATAGACACTTTAAATGGGTTCTAACAGCCCTCGTAATATTCATGTGGCGCATGTGGTGGTCGATGGTGCGATTGATACCGACTTTATTAAAGATACTTTTCCCGATTTGTACGCAAAAAAAGAGCAAGATGGCATTTTAAATCCAGTACATATTGCAGAGAATTATTGGCATCTTTCGCAGCAACCACGAGATGCATGGACACATGAATTAGACCTCAGACCCTGGATGGAGCGCTGGTAAGGATATAAAAAGAATTGAATGGACACATAAAATGACGAGGACTTTGAAAATGAGCAAGATTGAATTTTATTTTGATTTAGGTAGCCCATATAGCTTTTTGGGGTTTCACCGTATACAGCAGATTGCTGAGCAACATCAGGCTGAAATTATTTGGAAACCGATGTTATTAGGAGGGGTCTTTAAAGCGACTGGGAATAACAGTCCAATGGCTGTGCCAGCCAAGGCACGCTATTCGATGATTGATTTACAGCGCTGGGCCAAGCTATGGCATATTCCTGTACAGATGAATCCTTATTTTCCAATTAATACCTTAATGCTAATGCGTTTGCTTACTGCTGTGCAGTTATATCAGCCAGCGCATTTTCAACGGGTTTTGACTGCGTTGTTTGATGCCATGTTTGCTCAGCCACGTAATTTAAATGATGTGACAGAATTGATGAATTTAGCGCAAGAATTAGGTTTTGAAGTCACTCAAGTACAGGCGTGGCTAGAAGATGAAAAGGTGAAATCTGAGCTGAAAGCGGTCACACAAGAAGCGATTGATCGCGGGGTATTTGGTGCACCAACGTGGTTTGTAGCAGATGAAATGTATTGGGGGGTTGATCATCTGCATTTTGTGGAAGCTGCGCTATAGAGAATTGAACAGCTTCTAATCAGGTCAAATAAAAAAGCGAACCGAAGTTCGCTTTTTAGGGTTTAACCATAGACTAACTCAATTAGAAGAAGCCCATAGGTTTAGTGGAATAGCTCACCAACAGGTTTTTGGTTTGTTGGTAATGATCGAGCATCATTTTGTGATTTTCACGGCCGATACCTGATTTCTTGTAGCCACCAAAGGCCGCGTGAGCAGGGTAGATATGATAACAATTGGTCCATACACGACCGGCTTGAATGGCACGGCCTGCTCGGTATGAAGTATGTGCTGATCGTGACCATACGCCTGCGCCAAGGCCATAAATCGTGTCGTTGGCGATCTTGATGGCATCATCGAAATCTTTAAATGTGGTTACAGCAAGTACGGGTCCAAAAATTTCTTCTTGGAAAGTTTTCATGCTGTTGTTGCCTTTAAAGATGGTTGGTTCGATGTAGAAGCCTGTACCAACTTCTTGGCGTTCACCACCACCGGTCAGCACTTGCGCACC
>NZ_JACAXE010000041.1:0-23933 GCF_013391565.1 Acinetobacter sp. SwsAc6 | reverse complement strand
ACGGATGAATATATTTCAGAAATCACTCAACGCTTGAATCATCGGCCAAGAAAAAGACTCGGCTTTAAAAGTCCGAGTCAGGTATTATGGCAACAACATGGTGTTGCACTTCAAATGCTAATCTAAGTTTTAAAAGATGTTCACAAGCATGTTTTGGTAAATGGATTGATATCACAACACAGAGGCAAATGATCACTTTGGCTCAGCCAATCTTGGGCATCACCTATCCTCAACTTTACATTTTTTAAATTCCAATATTGATCGGATGCAAAAATATAATCGATATGATAAGCCTTAAGTGGATTGCGCTGAAGAAAGAAGGTCGGCTGACTTTCATGGCCTTGTTGTTCGGCCAAGGCGCGATGATAAATACTAAAGATATTTTGTTTTTCCAGCATGCTGACCACATCTGAATGATTCCACCAGCGGTCCCAAACATCCCATTTTGAATTGCTATTGAAATCCCCGCAGATCAGTACCGTCTCATCGAGTTGCGCCAAGTTAAGCTGCAAATACTTCCAAATCTGGCCAATATATTGAAAGGTCGGAGAATTGGCTTGTTTCGCCCAAACTGCAAGTAACTGTACTTTATCATTGAGTAACACAGGCAAAAAAAGCTCAAGATTTTCATCAGGTAAATGCAGTGCTTTAAGCTTTATACCTGCGCGAACAAAGATCCCTAGTCCTTTATTTTTATTTTCACCTTTCCAAAGAAAATCTGAAAAATAACGCTGATACAAGCCATTCGCCTGTTCAGGACTTTCACATTCTTGAATGACATAAATATCTGCTTGAAATTGCAAAATAGCCTCAACCTTTTTACGAAAAGCGCCATTGCAATTCCAAGTGATGATTTTCATCTTTATTCCAGTTCGAGTCGCATGTCTATATGCGGAATACCGCAATCGAGATATTCCTCACCTTGTACCTTAAAGCCAAGCCCTACATAAAACTCAATCGCATGAACTTGAGATGACAACTTAACAAAAGGTCTGCCCTGTTTTTTTGCAACCTCAATCACAGCAAGCATCAACAATTTGCCTATGCCTTTGCCACGAGATGAAGACAGCACTGCTACACGGCCAATACTGTGATTTTCCAGTAATCGCGCAGTCGCAATACACGCTTCACCATCCATGACTGCAAAATGCAGACTTACCAAGTCTTGTGCATCCCACTCATCAGCTGGAGCAATCTGTTGTTCTCGAATAAAAACTGCTTCACGCACAGGCCCCACTGCGGATTGCAATTCGCTCCATCCACCAGACAAAACTTTGAAGTTAGACATCACGTTTTCTCAGCATTTACAGCCAATATCTTGCTGGTCCCACTGATCATTCAAGAGCAATTCTAATGAATGCTTTTGAATCCCATACATCTCTTTCAATGCTTGTATTTGTGCTAATACAGCCTGATCTGGCTCACTATAATCTTGACGCTTAACCGCCAAAATCATTTTGTTCTTACTGGTATGCTCCAAGGCCACAAACTCAAACACTTTAGTTTCATAACCATAGGCTTTCAACAATAAAGCCCGAATCGTATCGGTCAGCATTTCCGCCTGTTGCCCTGCATGAATACCAAACTGTAACATCGGTGAAAGTACTTTTGGCGCAGTCAGTTGTGGACGCAATTCTTTATGACAACACGGTGCGCACATAATCATCTGCGCATTTAAACGAATGCCCGTATGAATCGCAAAATCCGTCGCGACATCACACGCATGTAAGGCAATCATCACATCCAAGCGTTCTGGCTCATATGTACGTACATCACCTTGGAAAAAACCGAGCTGCTCAAAACCTGCCTGAGCAGATACATTTTGACAAAACTCAACCATTTTCGGATTCAGTTCAACACCTGTCACAAAAGGCGTTTGCTGATGCTTTGCCAAATAGTCATACAGCGCAAAGGTTAAATAACCTTTACCTGAACCAAAGTCGACAATATGCAAAGGCCGATCAGGCTGCTGAATTTGTTCTACTGCCCCCGCACAGATCTCAACAAACTTATTAATCTGTTTCCATTTGCGGGCCATGCTTGGAACGATTTGCGCTTTGGCATCTGTAATGCCCAGCGGTTGCAAAAATAAACTGTCCTGATCAACATAACGGTGCTTAACACGGTCATGGCCTTGCTGTTCAGCCCCAGACTTAGCGACAGCCTTATGCTGAGTGACGGTGAGCATGGCTTTTTTCTTGTTTTTCTTCAGCTGTAATTCTTCAATGGCCGTAAATAAATTGGCCTGCTTACAACACAGTAATAACTCACGCACAATATCCAAAGCTTCACTTAAAGGATAATTTTTAGTGACATCTTGAGTTTTATATCGGTATAAAATACTCAGCATAGGTTGCTGCTGTAGTGAAATGACTCTTAAGGTCAATTTTTCAAGTTGCTCAAGTTCACCCTTGTATTGACTCAGGATCAAGCGCTCAAATTGATGCTTATCAATCGCTTGCTGAAATACATCAAGGAGTTGCTGTTCCTGTGGAAAGAGAGAAGCCGAAGCGGACATACTTTAAACCTAAAAATAATTGCAGCTAAAGTTTAAATCTTCTTACGACAAATGCAAATTTCAATTATTATACATTTGTATATTTTAAATATTGGGCGACATTAAATGATAAACAACGCTCCACTGATTCCAGATTATGACCCGCTTGAAGAACGAATTAATTATCTCAGCCATGGTATAGGTGCAGTCTTAGCCCTTATTGCTGGTATTTTATTGGTCATTAAAGGGGCTTATTTGCCTGCATGGCAATGGTTCGGGCTATGGATTTACGCCTTGAGCATGGTGTTATTATTTTCTGCGTCTATGCTTTATCACATGTCGACTACTGCTGATCGTCGCTATTTTTATAAAAAACTCGACCATACGGCTATTTATTATTTAATCGCAGGAACCTATACCCCATTTTTAGCCATTGCTATTCCCACCACTAAAGCACACTACTTATTAATTGCTCTGTGGGTCATCGCTATAGTAGGTACACTATTCAAGTTAATATTCATTAACTCTTTCCAAAAAGTCTCACTCTTTGCTTATTTGGCTATGGGCTGGCTGGCTTTATTGGTCATTGATGATATGAAACACTTTTTAAGCGCTCAAGCTTTAACCTTTTTAATCATTGGTGGGCTTTCTTACACCGTAGGCGCATTGTTTTATGCATTAAAAAGAGTAAGATATACCCACGCTATCTGGCATATTTTTGTATTGTTAGGTGCAGGATCACACTTCCTGTCCATCTATCTGTACGTGATTTAATCATCTCTTTCTTCATTTCAGCGACCCTGAGCGAGTAGAACAGAGAAGATTGCTGTTGTTTTTTTAAGAAATTACGCCTTTTTTAAAAAGATTACGCTTTTAAAACTAAGTTTTTTTTATTTTTAGTAAGTGTAAGGTCTATCATGGCGTCAACAAATTCTGCTGCGCAAGCGCCAGCAACCAATTCAAAATTTCGTGTACTTACAGCCAGCCTTGTAGGTACTACAATCGAATTTTTTGATTTCTATATTTATGCAACGGCTGCCGTTATTATTTTCCCGCATTTGTTCTTCCCTGCAAGTACAGATCCGATGACGGCGACAATTCAGTCTTTGGCTACGTTTGCAATTGCCTTCATTGCTCGCCCGATTGGCGCAGCACTCTTTGGCCATTTAGGCGACCGAATTGGTCGTAAGGCCACCTTGGTCGCAGCCTTGCTGACCATGGGGCTTTCCACCGTTTGTATTGGCTTACTCCCAACCTATGCACAAATTGGTATTTTTGCGCCGTTGTTATTGGCACTGTGCCGTTTAGGTCAAGGTTTAGGTTTAGGTGGTGAATGGTCTGGTGCAGTACTTCTGGCAACAGAAAATGCACCTGAAGGCAAACGAGCTTGGTATGGTATGTTCCCTCAACTCGGAGCTCCTATCGGCTTTATTCTTGCAACAGGTTCATTCCTCACATTAGGTCACTTCATGTCTGAAGCCGACTTCATGCAATGGGGCTGGCGTATTCCATTTATCTCTAGCGCATTGCTAGTGATTATGGGCCTTTGGATTCGTTTAAAACTTCATGAAACGCCTGCGTTCCAAAATGTTTTAAACAAACAAAAAGAAGTTAATATTCCGTTTAAAGAAGTGATAACCAAGCATTGGGGCATGCTCATTTTAGGTACAATTGCAGCCATCTGTACTTTCGTTGTGTTCTACCTAACTACAGTATTTGCTTTGCAATGGGGAACAACTCAACTCGGTTATACACGTGAAGAGTTCCTTAAACTCCAATTGGTTGCAACGCTTTGCTTTGCAGCATTCATTCCATTGTCAGCAGTTTTTGCCGAAAAATTCGGTCGAAAAACCACTTCAATTGCTGTGTGTGTAGTTTCAGCAATCTTTGGCCTCATGTTCTCTAGCTTACTTGAGTCTGGTAGCACAGCTATTGTGTTCTTATTCTTGTGTATTGGTTTAGCCATTATGGGCTTAACTTACGGCCCAATTGGTACAGTATTGTCTGAAATATTCCCGACTTCAGTACGTTATACTGGTTCTGCACTGACTTTTAACTTGGCAGGTATTTTTGGTGCATCTTTCGCGCCATTAATCGCAACTAAACTTGCGACAGGTTATGGTTTATATGCTGTAGGTTACTACCTTACTGCCGCGTCTATTCTTTCATTGATCGCATTCTTGCTGATCCGTGAAACGAAAAATGATGACGTAAACAACCAAATCTAAGTCTTGTCATGCATATAAAAACGCCAGCAATGATGCTGGCGTTTTTATTTCACTCTAGCGCTGTGCAAGCCAAGCAATTATTCAATATCAAGATTAATCTTCCAGCTCTTGCTGCAAGTCATCCATCATCAGTTGGTAAGTATCCGCAAACTGCTCTGGATCACCACCCGAATTATAATAACTCGGCACAATATAGGTCACGACCTGCTGGTGCACATCATTAAAATACAGCACATTCACCAAAGCTTCGATCTCATCTTCTTGAATACCACTGGTCAATGCTAATTGCTCAAATTTTTGGTAAAACTGTGCAGAAAACGCCTGATCACTCACTTCAGACGCACGATTAAACTCTTGTGCAAGTTGTACCAATCCTAGATTTAAATGCTCAGCTTGTTGCTCATCCAAGCCAAATAAGGTACCCACTTCTTTATAAAATTCTGACATATAATTATTCTCAAGTAATTAAAATGATCTTGTGCCAAAACTACATTTACACTATCCGCATAACAATGTGTTTTCAATCATCATGATGTTGCTTTTATCATTTTAGCCAGCACCACTCTAATATAAAGAATCTGTGAATCTCTTCACAAGAGCTGTGTTTAAATCAACTCAATAATATCGATGGTTGGTGGCACACGAAAACGAAATGGCACACCGACCATCCCCGTGCCTACAGTCACAAACACATCTGCATGTTCATGCTGATATAAACCTTTTTTATGACCTAATATCGAAACTTTTTTCATCACATAATCGGTCAGCCATGGCAATTCCACTTGGCCACCATGTGTATGCCCCGACAGCATTAATGGACGTGTTGGAAGTTCAGGTACCATATCTACCGTATCTGGATTATGCGATAAAATAATCCAAGGTTTATCTTGCGGTAACTGTGGCATAAAGCGCATATCGGCTTTACCTGCCCATAAATCACCAATGCCAATTAAACGAAATTCATTAAACTCAACCACCTGCCCTTCAATATCCATTACGTTGTTTTGGCTTAAGGCACGATTTAGCAATTCTTGTATCGGTGGTCCAGGATATTGCTCATCATGATTACCATTGACTGAATAAACAGGTGCATCAATTTGCTGTAACACAGCCAATTCTTCAGCCAATTTATTTTCAGGTTCATAAGTCCAATCGCCTGCAACCACCACTAAATCGGGCTTATGTTCATTTAATTTTTCAACAATTTGCTTTAACTGACGTTCATGGCCCGAAAACAACCCAATATGTAAATCAGCAATGAGTGCAATTTTGACAGGCTTCAGCATTTTACGGTCTTCGTGAAGCTGATATTTAAGGTTTTTTACCTGTATACAATGTGGCTCAATAAATCGTGCATAGCACAATAGCCCCGTAATGAGGGCAATAAAAATAGCTTCATGTACGGCGTAATAACCACTCCATCCCGCATAAAAGCTAAAGAAAAACAGCGGAATTAATAAATATGAGCAATAAAAAGCCAATAGGTGAACAAAGGCCTTAAAAGGATGTATGGTTTCCGTTCGTGATTGGCTCAGCCATGCCTGAGAGATGGCCCAAATGGCCAAGAGTCCCATTGCTATATAAAAATAAATCACCACGGAATTCATATCCCACATATATCTGCTCTATCAGTTAATCGATCAGTTTTCTTAGTCACTATATTTATCTTTTCATAGCTCGCCACTATACTCAAATCTAATTTTGAAATTAGCTTACTATATGACGAATGCTCAGCACTTAGCCCCCACTCAAACATCGCGTCCAACAAAAAAAACAGCGGTCTTACTCAGTGTGAGCTTATGTTTAGGTATTCCTGCATGTACAACATTACCCAAGCAAGTCCAGCAACCTGTTGAGTACGGTTTTAGTACACCTACAGAACAAACTACCTTAGGCAAAATTATTACGCCATTACGCGATGCTAAGCCGGGTTTAACGGGTTATCACGTCTTATATGACCCGCTCGAAGCACTTGCAGCCCGATTAGAGCTCATCAATAAAGCCGAAAAAACGCTCGATCTACAATATTACATTTGGGACAATGACAAAATTGGCTCAATGGCCCTGCATTCAATTATTCAAGCGGCAGATCGTGGGGTAAAAGTTCGTTTATTAATTGACGACAACAATGCCAAGAAAATGGAAGGCATTTATCTTGCGCTTGATCAGCACACCAATATTGACGTCAAATTGTATAACCCCTATCGCTTTCGACATTATCGCGCAATGGATATGTTGCTCGATTTAAAACGCATCAACCGTCGTATGCACAACAAAAGCTTTATTGCAGATAACCAAATCGCTTTAATTGGTGGCCGTAATATGAGTAATCAATATTACAATGTCAGTGATAACTATCAATTTTCTGATGTAGATGTGATGTTGGTGGGTTCTGCATCTGATGAAATTGTGCATTCTTTTGATGAATACTGGAACGACGATTACGCTTTCCCGGTAAAGCAATTGGTCAATCCACGCCATTACACATTGCGTTTTCCTGAACTGAAACAACAATTAGAAAAGCATGATCAAGAAGTAACAGTACAAAACTATTTAAACTTGGCCAACCGCTCCCATGCCTTTGACAATTGGCTCAACAACAGTATTCAACTGGACTGGGTTAAAGCCGAAGTAGTCAAAGATTCACCGAGTAAAATTAAAGCCAAAGCAAAAAAAGAAGAACATCTAAACTTTCAATTGCTGAATCATTTAGACCGTCCAAATGAAAGCATCGATATTGTTTCTGCATATTTTGTCCCTGAAAAAAAGGGCGCAAAACAATTAATCGATTTGGCTGCACATGGCACGAAAGTACGGGTACTGACCAACTCATTTAAGGCCAATGACGTGCCTGTTGTACATGCGTTTTATGCCAAATATCGCGAAGACTTGCTCAAAAATGACGTGCAATTGTATGAATTTTTGGCCAATCCAAATATTGAAAACTTAAATGCCAATACTGATGAATTGGCCAAAAAAGCCAAAGTCAGCATTAAAGGGCTGAGCCGTTCAAGTTTACATGCCAAACTGATGGCACTAGATGAAAAACAGGTCTTTATTGGTTCATTTAACTTTGATCCACGTTCGGCTTATCTCAATACCGAAATTGGTGTCTTGCTATATAGCCCACAATTGGCCAAAGCCGTACACCATACAATGGATGAAAACTTAAGTAAGTTTGCCTATAAACTGGTCTTAGATGCCAACCAAAATATTAACTGGAAAATTAAGCTGGCCAATGAGCAAATTCGAACCTATGAAAAAGAGCCAAAAATGAAATGGTGGCAACGTGCTGGCATGAAAATGATTGCATGGTTACCCATCGAAGGCTTTATGTAAGCTTTCTTGGCAAGAACATCAGTATTCTTAAGCGATGACAACAGGTTTACGAAGAACTTTGGCTTGTAACTCGATCAATCCTTCGTTCATCTTCTGTTGTACTTCAGCTGTTAAGCTATCTACCGTATGCCCTGTCGAATCAATGGCAGGCAAACTCATTAAATGCGCTGTAACTTCTGGCATTTCAAGCACATTTTTTACATGCTGTGCAAAGGTCATATCATCAATAAATGGCGCCACCATATCCAGCTCACCTTGCTGATTGACATAGCAAATTAAGCAAATTTGTACAGGTTTTTGCGCCTCAATGGCTGCACCTAATAAGCGGCCATGTACCTTTTTAATTCGAGTACCATCTGTTGTAGTGGCTTCTGGAAAAAATAATACTGGACTATCTTGTTTTAAAAAATCAGTCATTTGCTCACGAATTCGCATGGAATCACCTGAGCCACGTTTAATAAATAAAGTCCCACCACCCTTCGCTAACTTGCCCAATAGAGGCCAAGACTCAATTTCTGCTTTGGCCAAAAAGAACACCCGTGCACCTGATCCCAAAACAGCAATATCTAGCCAAGAAATATGATTACTCACCCACAGTGCAGGTTCACGCGGTATTTCACCATGTACCTTCACATCAATGTTAAACACCTTACACAGTTTGCGACAAAAGTACTGCACATAACGGGTATTTTTAGGATTGTTCGGATCTTTATATAAACGGTGACGAAACACCAAATAAAACCCTGCACTTACAGCAACGACCATGGCCACGACTTTTCGAACATAAAGCACAAATCGGGAGACGCCTTTAGAGTTTGTTTGTGGATGTACTACAGGTTGAGTCATAAAATGATCGCTGTTAAAAATATTGTATTTCGTGACATAAAATGCCTTTCACGCATCATACTATACTGCGTGTTGAAATTTTACATTGATCATAAAAACCGAAAACTGTGATTTCTTTTTCCCATTTTTATCGAATAAACAAATTAATTAATATAATACTATTTAATTAATAGATCTATATTCTCATGCACAAGCTCGACCTTCAGTCAGAACAACTGTCAAAACACACCGCTTTAGCGATGATTGGTGGCCTTTCATTGCTCTATATTGGTTTTATGCTGAGCTTTGCCTTACTTTTTTCGTGGGTATTTTAAAGTAGTACTTTGCTCGGCACCTGAGTTTTCACCTAAAATAGCTGTTTAATCTATAAATTATTGGCTGGGTGAATCATTTGAATAAACAGCACAGTGGCGATCGCGTTATTTTGGTCAGTGTAGCAGTACAAATGCTGGATGATCTCGATGCTGAAGAGTTTCATCTACTTGCGCAATCGGCTGGTGCCGAGATTCTGCAACATATTCATGCCTCACGTATTAAGCCAGATGCCAAGCTGTTTATTGGTTCAGGTAAAGCGGAAGAAATTGCCGAAGTAGTTCAAGCACTTGAGGCAGATCTAGTCATTTTTGACCATGCGCTCACGCCTGCCCAAGCACGTAATCTTGAAAAAATCATGCATTGCCGTGTCGTAGATCGGACTGAACTGATCCTAGACATTTTTGCACAACGCGCACGTACCTATGAAGGTAAGTTACAGGTCGAATTGGCGCAGTTACAACACATGGCTTCACGCCTAATCCGCAGTCGTGGCAACTTAGACAGCCAAAAAGGCGGTATTGGTCTAAGAGGCCCAGGCGAAACTGTACTTGAAACAGACCGCCGTTTGCTTCGAATCCGTATGGGTCAACTCAAAGAGCGCATTGAAAAAGTCCGCCAAACCCGTATACAAGGTCGTATTGCGCGTAAAAAAGCCGCTGTACCAACGGTATCTTTAGTGGGTTATACCAACGCAGGAAAATCCACACTGTTTAATATCTTAGCAGGCAGTGATGTCTACGCAGCTGACCAACTGTTTGCCACACTTGATCCAACTTTACGCCGTTTAACCTGGGACGGGATTGGTAACTTAGTCTTGGCAGATACGGTTGGTTTTGTACGTAACTTATCGCATTCATTGGTTGAATCCTTTAAAGCAACGCTTGAGGAAACAGTCGAAGCCAGTTTATTACTGCACGTCATCGACTCGAGTAGCCCAGATATGCTTGAGCAAATTGAAGCAGTAGAAAAAGTCCTCCGTGAAATTGGTGCAGATGTGCCTGTATTACGCGTTTACAATAAAATTGATCAATCAGGTGAACAAGCGAAAATTGTTTATCATCGCCCACACCAACCTGAGCGTGTCTATGTATCTGCGCATACCTCGCAAGGACTCAATTATTTACGCCAAGCTGTGCATGAATGCTTAATGGGAAATATGCAAAGCTTTGAGCTCTCGCTAAAACCAGCGTATGGCAAATTACGCACGCAGTTTTATGCCCTCAATGTCATTCAATCCGAACATTATGATGATCATGGTAACTTAAAATTACATGTTATTATGTCGCCACATAAACTTGAACAATTGATTAAACAAGCGCATTTACCGCTTGAAGAAATCTTAGGTGAACGTGCTCAGCAGTTTCAACGTCCCCTAGAAGAATTTGAAATCGATGATCAAATCAGTTAAAACAAAAGAAATAAAATTTTAATGAAAGATCAAGAATGGATTGGATTAAAACACTCGATTGGAAAGCATGGGTCGGCACTGTTGCACTGATTATTATTTTTCGTGAAGGTGCGGTCTGGCTCATGGGGCAATTTAACCATCCAGAACTTGGAAACTTAGTAGGTCTGCTGAGCTTACTGGCCGTGCTGTTATTATGGCGTAAGTTCAAGCATCTTCCAGCACGCATGATTGATACCAACAATAAAATCATGAAAGAAAGCGCCTTTGCTTTCTTACCCATTAGTGCAGGTTCTTTGCTCATGCTCATGCACATGGGCAAAGAAATTCCGCTATTTTTAACCATATTGGTTGTTAGCACGCTCATCCCGCTTTGGGTGTATGCCAAAATCTCCAAAACGTGGCTATAGGAGAAATTTATGCTGACCATCCTCCTTGCCTTCGTATTAACCGTTATTGCTTATATCTGCGCGAAACCCATCAACAAAGTACTGCCTCAAGTTCCTGTGATTGTGATTGCAATGTGTTTTGTCATTGCGCTTCTTGCTGTATTTGGCATTCCTTATGAGCAATATATGGCACAAGTAAACCCATTGTTTAATCACTTACTGGGCTATGTAACCGTTGCATTGGCGATACCACTGGCTGCCATGCGCTATGATGACCTCCCACTAAAGGGAATTGTCAGTATTCTTATTTTTGCCAGTATTAGCGCTGTCGCCCTGCCAATGGGACTTGCCTATCTCTTGCACTTATCCGATGCCACCATCATGGCCTTTGCAACACGAGCAGTGACGACCCCTATTGCCATCAATATTGCAACCTTGCTTCAAGCGCCAGTCAGTTTAGCTATTTTAATTGTCATTTTATCTGGTGTGATTGGTGCTGCATTTTCACCATTTATCCTCAGGCACATTAACGATGAACGCGCCTCTGGCCTTGCACTTGGGCTAGCTGCCCATGCCATTGGAACAGCGCAGGCATGGCAACGAGGAAGCATTGCTGGTCGCTATGCAGCCTTTGGTATGGCTGTTAATGCAGTATTCACTGCAATTTGGCTGCCATCTTTCATTTTAATGCTACAAAAAATATGACTGAGTGATCATTTTTCCCTCATTGTTTCATTCGTTTATTCCACTTATAATTAAATAAGTGAATGAATTAATAGATAAATAGGAGCTTTTATTCATGCGTAAATTGATGTCAGCACTAGTCCTTAGCTCACTCTCTAGCCTTGCCTTTGCCAACGATTTAACTGGTCTTTGGCAAAATATTGATGATAAAACAGGTTCACCTAAAGCACTTTTAGAAATCCGTAAAGCCAATAACGGGACGTACACAGCCAAAGTTATTCGTATCACACCACGTGCAGGCTATACCCCAAAAGAAACGTGTGTAGGTTGCCCTGCGCCTTATACCAATAAACCTATTTTGGGTTTAGATGTCCTCACAGGCTTACGTGAGAGTACAGACAATAACTTTGATCGTGGCCAAATTTTAGATCCGCTTTCAGGAAAAATTTATAGCACCAAGGCAAAATTAAGCCCAAATGGTAAACGTTTAACACTACGTGGATATGTTGGGGTCTCTGCATTAGGTCGCAGTCAAACATGGATTCGCCAAGACTAACAATTAGTCAAAATAAAATATGAATTTCGTCACATTTTTCTTGGCAAAATTCATTTTTTATGAAGTTTTTTATCAAAAGCTAGTTGCGCGTCAAGAGATTCTTACCTAACATGAAACTAAGTTCAAAGATTGAACAGTTTAATAACTAGGAAGAAGAACGATGCATAAAAATACCAAATGGGCATCTCTCATCGGTTTACTCTTTTTAAGTACATCGGGTTTTGCTCAGGACCTCACTGGGGTTTGGAAACAAATTGACGATAAAACAGGTTCACCTAAAGCACTCATTGAAATTAAAAAAGATACCAACGGTTCTTTTAGTGGAAAAATTATCAAGATCACACCTCGACCAGGCTATACCCCACGAGAAAAGTGTGTAAATTGCCCACAACCTTATACTGACCAACCTATTTTAGGCTTAGAAGTGTTTAAAGGCCTCAAATTGGTGGACGAAAACAACTACGATGAAGGAAAAATTCTTGATCCTTTATCTGGGAAAATGTACAGCCTAAAAGGCAAGCTAATGTCAAATGGCAAACGCTTGCACCTACGTGGTTATATTGGAATTTCAGCAATTGGCCGTACACAAATGTGGATTCGCCAAGAATAATTGCCTTATTTTCTTTGCTCCATAAGCTCAAAATCATAAAAAGGATATCATGATGAAAAAGCTCAAACTTGCAACACTTTTGATGGGTGTATTCATGGCAGGCTCTGTTGCTGCTCAAGACTTATCTGGCATTTGGCAACAAATTGATGATAAGTCAGGCTCACCAAAAGCATTGATTGAAATTCGCAAAGAAAGCAATGGTACGTTTACAGGTAAGATTATTAAGGTGACCCCACGCCCAGGTTATACTCCTCAAAAAACCTGTAATAACTGTCCTGCACCCTATACGAATCAACCTATTTTAGGCATGGATATCCTAACTGGGTTAAAGCATGTAGATGGTACAGAAAACTATGAAAAAGGTCGCGTGATCGACCCACTTTCAGGCAAAGTTTATGATGCAAAAGTCCGTATTAATGGCAATGGTAAACGCCTAACGCTTCGTGGCTATATGGGTGTTTCAGCCCTAGGCCGTAGCCAAACATGGCTTCGTCAAGACTAGTTTTTCAGACCTATCAAAAACCGCCACAAGGCGGTTTTTCTACTTTATATTGATCATTTTTTAAAAAATAAAGTTGACTATTCTAGTAAACTTTATAACATAGGCCCGCATATTGAAAAGCTTTTTTAGGGGTTTGGACGATCATGTTGAAAAGTATTTTGCTTGCTGTTAGTACCTTGTGTTTTGCAGGACATTCCTTTGCAGAAGATATCTCTGGTATTTGGCAACAAATTGATGATAAATCAGGGGCTGCAAAGGCAATTATCTCAATTCAACAAGATGACAATAATAGTTACACGGGTAAAATTATTAAAGTTACACCACGCCCAGGCTATACACCGCAAAAAACCTGCAACAAATGCCCTGCCCCATATACGAATCAGCCAATTTTAGGTATGGAAATCATTAAAGGTTTAAAGCATATTAAAGGCACCAATAATTATGAAAAAGGCCGTATTATTGACCCACTTTCTGGAAAAATGTACGACGCTAAAATTCGCTTAAATAGCACAGGTAAACGCTTAACCATCCGCGCAAGTATTGGCGTATCGGTCTTAGGCCGTAACCAAACTTGGATTCGTTTAGATTAATCCAGCATAAAAAAGCCCCTATTTATAGGGGCTTTTTTATGCTTATTTTGAGTATCTACAGTTGCACTGGATTATCCACCGAAAACAGCTTTTGATCTTCTAGACGGTAAGCGATCAACTGATTCCCCCAAACACATCCACCATCAACATTTTGAATCTGTGTCGAAATGGTTTTGCCTTGTAGTGCCGCCCAATGACCAAAAACTAGTTGATGTGTTTGTGCAGCGTTTGATTCAAACTCAAACCAAGGTTTAAAACCTTCTGGCATTGGATCATCGAGTGAGTCTTTAAAACCAAACTCTAAGCGACCTTCTGCATCGGTTAAGCGCATACGAGTCAAATAATTGGTAATACAACGTAAACGCTCATGACCCGTTAAATCGTCAGACCAAAGCGTTGGCTTCTTGCCATACATATTTGCTAAAAAATCATCCAATACCGCAAAGTCTTCATCTGAAAGTACAGCTTCTACTTCTTTGGCTAAACGAGCAGTTTGCTCTACGCTCCAATTGCATGGAATACCGGCATGCGTAATCACGGTATGTTCATTCGGAAATAAACACAGTGGTTGCTGACGAAGCCATTGAATCAAGTCATCACTTTCTAAGGCATGAATAACATCTTCAGTCTTGTCCTGTGGCTTAATCTCTTTAATACCACGCGCAACTGCCAATAAATTTAAATCATGATTGCCGAGCACAGTTGCAGCTACGCCATTATCAACTAACTTCTTGATAAAGCGAATTGCGCCCAAAGAGTTTTCTCCACGAGCAACCAAATCACCCGCAAACCACAAAAAATCCTGATCTGCATCAAACTTAATTTCTTTGAGTAATGCTTTTAAAGCTTCAAAACAGCCCTGCACATCACCAATTACATAATTATATCGAACTGCGCGTGTCATCTTGTTAAACCATTTGATCAGCTAAAGCAACGAATTGAGCCAATGTTAAGGTCTCTGGACGAGCCATCGGATCCACCCCAGCATTTTCAAATCCATCTTCAACCAACATTCCTTTTAAGCTATTACGCAAGGTTTTACGACGCTGGGTAAACACATGTGAAACTAACCGCGCTAAAGCTTTTTCATCTTTCGCGACAATTGGTTTATCTGCATAAGGCTCTAAACGAAACACAGCAGAAGTCACTTTTGGTGGCGGATTAAACGAACCTGGTGGTACTTCAAACAAAAATGTTGGTTTACAGAAGTATTGAATCATCACCGATAAACGACCATATTCTTTGGTGTTTGGCGATGCTGTAATGCGATCTACCACTTCTTTTTGTAGCATGAAGTGCATGTCTTTGACTTTGTCACCAAACTCCAAGAGATGAAATAACAAAGGTGTAGAAATATTATACGGCAAGTTGCCGACTACGCGCAGAGGACGACCTTCGGCAAACAATTCGGTAAAATCGTATTTTAATGCGTCGGTTTCTACAATAGTTAGACGTTCAGGATGTGGCACTCGGCCAGGTAATCCTGCAGCTAAATCACGGTCAAGTTCAACCACGGTTAAAGCATCACATTCACCAATTAAAGGTGATGTAAGTGCAGCAAGACCCGGACCAATTTCGACAATATTGTCACCAGTACGCGGATTCACCGAACGTACAATTTTAGCAATGACACGTTGGTCATGTAAGAAGTTTTGCCCAAAACGCTTACGCGTGTGATGCCCTTCGTCTTTTGGGTTTAGGGCATTAATTTGATACATAGACATTTCCAACGTGTAAATAAGACAAAATCATGAATGCGCTAAATCAAGCGCCAAATCCACAGCAGCATGCAAGCTGGAGCATTTTGCTAAACCAGTGCCTGCGAGGGAGAGTGCTGTGCCATGATCAACAGAAGTACGAACAAAGGGTAAGCCCAAAGTAATATTGATAGCTTCACCAAATCCTTGAGATTTTAACACAGGTAAACCCTGATCGTGATACATCGCCAAAACTGCATCTGCATCTTTTAAGTTTTCAGGGGTAAATAAAGTATCTGCAGGTAAACTGAGACTCATATTGATTCCCTGGGCACGATAGCGCTCAAGCACAGGATTAATCACTTCAATCTCCTCCATGCCCAAATAGCCATCTTCACCTGCATGCGGATTTAAGCCACACACCAAAATATGCGGATGATCTTTTTTAAATTTGGTTTTTAAATCATGAATTAAAATATCAATCACTTGATGCAAACGTTCTTGAGTAATCGCATTTGCCACTTCACGTAAAGGCAAATGTGTTGTTGCCAACGCCACACGTAAAGTTTTAGTTGCCAGCATCATCACTACGCATTCTACACCAGCAAATTCCTGATAATACTCAGTATGTCCACTAAAATGAATTCCTGCTTCATTGATCACTGACTTCTGCACAGGCGCTGTCGCAACCCCCACACTTTTGCCAGACATCGCATAATCAGCAGAACGTCGTAATTGCTCTAAAACATAAGCTGCATTTTTCGGATTTAACACACCCAACACAACATCTTCATATAAAGGCACATGCTCGACATACAGTTGCCCTTGGGCAGCGGGTTCTTCTTGCCCTTTATATTCAATAATCTGAATATTGATATTTAACATTTTGGCACGATCGCGCAACATATCTATGTCAGCCAAAACGACAATTAGTCGCTCATCAACACGTGCTGCCAAACTCAAGCTAATATCAGGCCCAATGCCAGCAGGCTCACCACTGGTAATATATAAAGGACGCATGTGTTTATCCTGTATGTGTAATCCTCTTATTATACTGTGCGATACGCATGAGGGGCCGAATTAAATTGACTAAAAATGAATGGTCAAAATATGTGAGCGTAAATCCTCATCAACCACGATAATCTTTCTTCCAACAACAATCCAATCTATAGATCAATGGAAAAATGACACTAGAAACCTGAAGTCAACATCTAAAAAAGATCATTGCGCCATCAACACCCTGTAAACAAATCCAATATATAAATACTAAAAATAACGTGCTCCATCCCCCTACGAAAACGCAACCCAGATCATAAAAATAAAGATCCAAATGAGCGGATTTAGCAGATTAGAATCTGACATCATTTATTTTCATCTGCTTTTTTAATATTTTCTGAATTCTCTGCTGTTTATTGCTGAAGAAATGTACTAGAATACAGCGCTTGAAATTTATATTTTCATTTGTGATTCTTCACGTTTTCGTTTAGAATCGCGTCTCCTTTTGTTTGGACAGCTTCCATAGTCCAAACCAACTATAATAGGTAGTGGTTTAATGAAAACTCTCAGCGCTAAGCCAGCTGAAGTTCAACACGACTGGTACGTTGTTGATGCTTCTGGCAAAACTTTAGGTCGCCTTGCGACTGAAATCGCTCGTCGTTTACGCGGTAAGCACAAAACTTCTTATACTCCTCACGTTGACACTGGTGACTACATCGTTGTTATCAATGCTGAGCAAGTACAAGTGACTGGTAAAAAATCACTTGATAAGAAATACTATCGCCACACTGGTTTCCCTGGTGGTATCCGCGAAACTAACTTTGAAAAGTTAATCGCTCACAAACCAGAAGCAGTTCTTGAAAAAGCTGTTAAAGGTATGTTGCCAAAAGGTCCTCTTGGTTATGCAATGATCAAGAAGATGAAAGTGTATGCAGGTACTGAGCATCCACACGCTGCTCAACAGCCACAAGTTTTGGACATCTAAGGGATACAGCACATGGCTACTAATTATGGTACAGGTCGCCGTAAGACCGCAACTGCACGTGTTTTCTTGTCAGCTGGTACAGGCAAACTCGTAATTAACAACCGTTCTTTAGAACAATACTTCGGTCGTGAGACTGCTCGTATGGTTGTTAACCAACCTCTAGAGCTTCTTGAAGCTACGACTAAATATGACCTTTACATCACTGTTGCTGGTGGTGGTATCGGTGGTCAAGCTGGCGCTATCCGTCACGGTATTACTCGTGCGTTGATCGCTTCTGACGAAACTCTTAAACCTGCTCTTCGTCAAGCTGGTTTCGTTACTCGTGATGCTCGTGAAGTTGAACGTAAGAAACTTGGTTTACGTAAAGCACGTAAACGTCCTCAATTCTCTAAACGTTAATTCGTTTTCCGAATTCGGACAAAAAAGCCTTGGATTTTCCAAGGCTTTTTTTATTTATTAAGCCATATTTAAATCTTTTTAAATTTGGTAACTAAATACCCCCAAATAATCAGATTAAACTCAGAGAGATCATTTTTTACCCAATAATTCTTTCCACAATCTTCTGGATATTCCTCATCAAAATCAGCATGAGATTTATATGCCACAGCCAAGGCAATATAAAAATCCATTCCCATAAAAATTATGGCAATTAAAAATAGTAACTTAGACAACATCATAAAGTGCATTTGCTATTTTCACTTAGATGCAACTAATTTTTCTTAAATGCATCATCAATTTTTTACTTTGTTTTAAATTTATCCTCTAGTAAAGATACCAATATACACAACCTAGGATCCCCGAAACGATAAAACTCACAATACAAGTTTTATAGGCAATATTTCCATACCTTAACCAGCGCTCAACTTCTTCATCAAAATCATCTTCATCTAACCAAAGCTCCTCGCTTCGCCAAAAAGCTTGGTTAAAATATCCATTTGCAGTACCTATAGAGATTATACCGATCAAAATAAATGTATAAATCAACGCCTGTATTATCATTATTAAAGTTCTCTATTTTTAGAATAAATAAAATTGTTTCCGTGATTTTAATCCCCAATTTTAGTATTCTATATTATTCAATTCACCAAAACTTGGGAAATATGTCAGTCGAAAATGCGCCTTTACAAGGGATTACACTGTATAGCCATGCGGATGACTTTCGCTCACATTGGATTCGATATGTCCTTGCCGAGAAACAAATAAAATATAATTTAATTATTGTTGATGAAGAAGATGAGGATCTGGCGAGCCTAAATCCTTATAACCAATTACCAATGATGATTGAAAATGAGTTAAAACTTTTTAATACTGCAATCATTTCAGAATATTTAGACGATCGCTATCGACAAAACAAACTGTATGCCGATGCACCAATGCCTCGCGCAGAACAACGCCAATATATCTGGCGCTTTGAACAAGATTGGATGAAATTAGCGGATATTATGCTTCGCCATCCAGATACACTGAATGAAGAGAATCGAGTTAAAGCACAAAAGCAACTACGCGATACCCTTATTTCACTCACACCCTTGTTTCAGCATTTCCCATATTTTATGTCTGAACAATTAAGTATTTTAGATTGCATGCTAGCCCCTATATTTCTGCGTTTAAAAAGCATGGGGATCGAACTACCTGCACAACACTGTCGCCCAATTCATTTATATTGCCAACGAATTTTTAGTCGTCCTGCATTTATCAAATCTATGACATTGCAAGAAAAAAATCGTTATGGCATGTCATTAGCTAAAGCATAGGTTTTATTATGTCTGAACAAGAATTAAATATCACACCCACACGTCCATATTTAGCGCGTGCTATTTATGAATGGGTTTGTGACAATCAACTCACCCCTTACCTTCTTGTCGATGCAACACAACCTCACACCAGCGTACCAGAACAATTCATTCAAGATGGTCAAATTACGCTAAACCTTGCACCACATGCCGTACACGCACTTCTTATTAGCAATGAAGCTATTAGCTTTTCTGCACGCTTTGGTGGCGTATCACGTGATTTATATATCCCAATGTATGCAGTAATTGGTCTATATGCCCGTGAAAATGGTCAAGGTTTATTCTTTGATCCAAGTGAATATGAACATATCAATACAGATCAAAATGCTTTAAAATCAAGCAATGAAGAACAAACCGAGCAACCAAAGAAAAAACCAAGTTTAAGGTTGCTAGATTAAAAATTAACGGAGCACATGAATGGCTTTTGATTTAGTACAATATTTTTCAGAACAAATTGACACTCAAAAGCCAGCGCTTTTAAGTCAACTTAACCGCCAAGAACGTCGAGAGCATATTCAAGAAATTAATGCACTTACACTCGGCGAGTTAATTCAACAATGGCGTGAAAACGAAACCAAAGTCTATCAAGAGATTAATGCTCTTGATCCACTGTATATTCAAGAAGTTGCTCGACATCTCACCACCTCTGCACACAACGAATCAATTCTTGCTAAAGCAGAACTAGAAACTCTCACCAGTGAAATATTTTCTCTTCAGCTACATGAGCTTAAACAACTCCATGATACGGGTAGTCATACACAAAACAGTATTCGAGAACTACTGATTGGTCAAATTGAACATCTTTCTGGACAAGCAAATGACTGGGTTTGGTCAACAAACAACCTAACAGAACTTATTGGCTCTAAACCAATCCCTCAGGACGATATATCATTAGATGCATCTATGAAGGAGTTTAATCAAATGGTTAGCCAACAACACACACAAGACGATCAAGCACAAACTGAAACTGTTGTGAGCATCCCAACATGGTCTAAAATTTTAGAACCGATTGTTGCACTCGCAGTTTTATGGGTTTTGGCTTCAGCAGCCTGCAATATTTTTGCTTAATATGAAATCAAAGTGTTTCAGCAATATTGTATTGCACACTTAAATACAAGCCCAGCACTTAAAACTGGGCTTTTTTTACACCCCATTACTTGCCCAAAAAACATCGATCAACAGTTTTTAAGCCAATTACAAATGAATTACTTAACGGTTATTCTAATAATATAAGCAATAATAATAACATCATGCAAAATCGCATGATTTTTTAGAAGTATTAAAAACTCATTTAAACACTAAGTGTTTAATTTATTTCATTTTAATATATGAATTCTTTATATAAGAATAAGATTTTTAAGTAATAAAATATGGCTTATTATTTTTTAAGAGCTAAAAATCATACGCTTAATTATTTATATTTTTGTATACTTTTGTAACCAAACCCGCAAAACCTGTAAAATTTCATGTTTTTTCGTACAAATTACATTTTGTAACATTGAAATAATTTTACCAAAACTTAGCAATTTAGTCTGATTTAAACAAAATTTTAAATCATAAATGCAAACTAACGCACATTATTCATTCGCCATTTTTCACAATCTCGATCTAAAAAATTATGCATTTATAACGTATAAAAATAATTTCGTTGAAAAGATATATTGCTTTGCTAATAATAAATTTAAGTAATTAACCTCTGAAATTAATTACCTTAACAAACAATAAATAAACAACATGTATAACCGAAAGAGAGAAATAACTATGGCTAAAGTATCATTAGATTCACTCACAAGTATTGATGGTTTTCATGCTGCAGCACTTGTAGACGGAGAAAGTGGCCTTGCACTAGCGACTCAAGGTGGTGGGGATATTGACTTAGAATTAGCAGCTGCTGGTAATACCGAAGTTGTTCGTGCTAAACGCCGTGTAGCACAGTCATTAAACCTAAACGATAGTATCGTTGATATTCTAATTACTTTAGGCAAACAATATCACTTGATCCGCCCATTAGAAAAAAATGAAAATGTTTTCCTATACTTAGTACTTGATCGTGCAAAAGCTAACTTAGCAATGGCACGCCATGAGTTAAAAGCATACGAAAAAAATCTTGATTTCACCTGATTCAAAAAAAACCCCTTATATATTTATTATATAAGGGGTTTTTATTCCCCCGCTATTTCTAAATCACATTCCGTTCAGTTGATAGAGAGATAATAATGAATAAGCAATATATTAATATTGCAATTTCTGGTTTAAGTATTCACGATGCTGAAGAGCTTAAAGGCCAGCTAAGCAATATAATAGACAATAAATTTAACATTCAATGGAAAACTGCAACCGACATTAATTTAGACTGCTTATTTATTCATGAAAATTTCTTTGATACCGAAGGGATTCAACGCATTTTAAATAATAAAAGTTTTCCTTGGCTAAAAGTAGCCAAAGACAATAACCTATCAGGTAAATTAGAAAATAATACGCTCTATCTACCTATACAAAGTACACAAGATTTAAATCAATGGATTGATCAACATATTATCCATAATGATTTTACACCTCCGCTTGATGAGCCAGTAATCCCAGTAAAAAGAGCCTCTCAAGCTACTCTCAAAGAGAATCATCCATATACTGAAAGCTATTTCAAAACAATGTATGACACCGATGAAGGTCACCATAAGCTCTATATTTCAGATGCACAAGGTGCCTTAGGTGTGATTGATATTAAGCAAAATTTAGTGTTCTGTAATTCTGAACGTAAAGATTTCGAAACAGATTTTAGTTTTAATTATGAATTTGCCTCGACTTCACATCTTATTAAAGCTTCAAGAAAAGACTGTTATATCTTACAAGATTGGATATGGAATCTTTTTTGGTTCTCTCCAAACTTTTATCAAATTGCACCCGAAGATGGCCATTATCGAATACATTTTTGGCCAAAACCGCAAGATCGTGAAAATCGTAAACAAATCTTCCAAATGTCAGCTTGCTTTATTCAAGGCGCCAAAATTTCAAAAATTTCGGAACAACATAATATCCCTATACAAACGGTACGCCGTTTTATTGCAGCAAATATGGCTTCAGGTAACTTAAGTAAAATTAATATTTGGGATAACCATTACAACCCACCAGAAACTCTTGAAGAAAAACCCGAAGAAAGTCTAATCAAAAGTTTTTTTGGAAAAATTCGCAGAAAATTTGGTTTCTGATATAGGGAGAATATCTATGATTCTACAGCAATACAAAATTGTATTTGCAGGTTCTATGGGTGCAGGAAAAACTGAAGCAATTCGTTCGCTTTCTGATGTACCCGTACTATTAACAGAAGCCTTCAATACCGACCAAGACAGCCATGAAAAAATGGAAACAACAGTAGGTATTGATTATGGTGAAGTAACTTTAGAAGACGGTGTAAAAATCGGATTATATGGTACACCTGGGCAAAGTCGTTTTGATTTTATTTGGCCTGTGATTTGTAAAGGTGCAATCGGTGCTATTATCCTTATTGATCATAATTCAGAAGAACCTTTACAAGAGCTTGAAAGCTATCTAGAAACCTTTCAAAACTACACAGATAATATCGCCATTGGTATTACACACGTGGATGATAATACAAGTACCAATTCTTTGAGTATGTATAAAGAATGGCTTATTAGCCAAGACTTATTTTCACCTCTGTTTTTTATAGATGCGCGTAAAAAAGACGATGCTCTTTTGCTGTTAGAAGCATTAATCACATCTGTTGAAGTTAACCACAATATCAGCGCCTAAGGAGCACTTATGTTTAAGATCAAAGAAAAACGTGCTGCTTCACCTGAACTCATTCATGTTGCGAAACAAGAATTACAAAATATTATGTCCAATGTACGTGGCGTAAATTTTGCAATGGTTTGTTCAACTGATGGTTTTGAACTAGCAACATTACACAAAAGAGATATCTACAATAATGGAAAATTGGCTGCTGTCAGTAGCTCAATTCTCGCAATGGTCACAGCATTTACACAAGAAATTCACTTAATTGGTTGCCAATCTATTACGCTTGATGCGGAAAATGGTAAAGCGATATTAAGCTCAGTTCAAGCAAAACAACATCCAATGATTCTTGTTGTACTTGCGGATAAGGATGTGTTGCTTGGTCAGTTACTATACGCTTTAAAAAACTCAAGTAATGTGATTAAAAATGCTGATCAAGATTTTGATGATTAAAATACATTACATGATTCTTAAATTCTAGAACACTCAAATCATCTTGCTTTGAGTGTTTTTTTATCTCTTTTCTTCGTAAAGTAACCTCCCCCCCTTAGACCCTAATATCCTCCAAGCCCTCTTTCTGTATATTCTTTATTTATAACATTCCAATTTTTCTAATTTCTAAAATATTTCACACATAAAAAAACACCCCCTGCACTAGTCAGGGGGTGTTTCGAATAATGAGCTGGCGATGACTTACTCTCACATGGGTAACCCCACACTACCATCAGCGCTAAGAGGTTTCACTTCTGAG
>NZ_JACAXE010000040.1:0-24721 GCF_013391565.1 Acinetobacter sp. SwsAc6 | reverse complement strand
GCGACATTAAATTGGGTAGATTGGTTCAACAAAAAGCGTGTACACAGCGCATTGGGTTATGTATCGCCTTTTGAGTTTGAAGCAATGTACTATGATAAGATTAACCCGTTAGGTCACGTAGCCTAACTTAAATAAAAATGTCTCCGACAAACCCGGTACGGTTCAGAATGATGAAGAGTGTAAAGTGATTTATGGTTCTGATGCCGATTCTATATTTTTACAAATTACTAAAGATATAGAGTGCCCTTTAAGTTTTATCGAAGATCCTAGTGAACGACTCCAACTATACCTTGATGAAATAAAATTCAATACTCACCAACAATTAGGTAATTTTTATCAAGAATTTATTCATGATTGTAAAAATCATCTAGAGAGAATCAACCATTCACAAAAGCTCGAACAACATCAAAAATACATCGACCTTGTCTATAAAATTCTTAAAATATTAGACCTAGAAGGTTCCTATAATTTTAAAGAACGTGCTAAACCATCCCAATACAAGCATCTCATTCAAGAAAGATTAAAAAATCTTTTTACTTTGAAAAAGCATTTACTCGAAGCATTAGAAAGCAAACCTAATAATTTTTGGGCTTTACTTAATCTTAGTCATACTTGTTTAACGATTTATCGAATTCAAAAAGAAAACAATTTGCTCAGTGAACCCAGCTTTCTTCAAGAAGCCGAAAATGCTCTCAACAAACTTAAAACAACCGATGAATACCGAAATAATACTAACAATATAATCAGTCGCATTTTATACAATCAAGCATGTTTAGAAGCTTTAAAAGATAATGTCGACTCAAGTTTAAATCTACTAGAAGCATCACTTAAACAGAATCAAAAAGATACTGAAAGCTATTTCACACTCCGTGATGTCGAAACAGATTTTGATTTCAAAAACTTACTCATGCATCCTAAATTCAAGGAACTCTGTAATCAATATTTTTAATCCTGATAGAAAATAAAAGACCTTTGCCACACACCCCCAAAATCCTTATAATTGAGCACAATTTTTATCTAATTTTAAGTGGATGACCATGAGTCGCGCCATATCGCATATTGATACCTTCCAAGGCTTAATTCTTGCCTTACAAAACTACTGGGCTGAACAAGGCTGTGTAGTCCTTCAGCCTTACGACATGGAAATGGGCGCTGGTACATTCCACACTGCAACATTCCTACGCGCTTTAGGCCCTGAAACTTGGAACGCAGCTTACGTTCAACCGTCTCGCCGTCCTAAAGATGGCCGTTATGGTGAAAACCCGAACCGTTTGCAGCACTACTACCAATTCCAAGTTGTGCTTAAGCCAAACCCAGACAACATCCAGCAGCTGTACCTAGACTCGCTTAAAGCAATTGGTATTGACCCGCTTGTACACGACATCCGTTTCGTAGAAGACAACTGGGAATCTCCAACACTAGGCGCTTGGGGCTTAGGCTGGGAAGTTTGGCTGAACGGTATGGAAGTGACTCAGTTCACTTACTTCCAGCAAGTCGGTGGTGTTGAATGCTACCCTGTTACAGGCGAAATCACTTACGGTTTAGAACGTCTTGCGATGTACCTACAAGGTGTAGACTCAGTTTACGATCTTGTTTGGACTAAAGGCCAGTTCGGTACAGTAACTTATGGTGACGTATTCCATCAAAATGAAGTTGAGCAATCGACTTACAACTTTGAATATGCGCCAGTAGATAAAATGTTTGAATTGTTCGACTTCTATGAAGCTGAAGCAACACGTTTAATCGAAGCAAAACTTCCGCTTCCTGCATACGAGCAAGTGATTAAAGCATCACATAGCTTTAACTTGTTAGATGCTCGCGGTGCAATCTCTGTGACTGAGCGTCAACGCTACATTTTACGTGTACGTTCATTGGCACGCGCAATTGCAACTAGCTACGTGGCAGCACGTGCGGAACTTGGTTTCCCAATGGCTGAACCTCACCTACGTGATGAAGTATTGGCGCAATTAAAAGCACAAGTTGAAGCAGAAGCTGCAGCGGAGAACAAATAATGTCTAAACATACTGTTTTATTTGAACTTGGCTGTGAAGAACTTCCTCCAAAAAGCCTGAAAAAATTACGTGATGCCCTGCAAGCAGAAGCGGTTAAAGGCTTAAATGATGCTGGCCTTGCATTTGACTCTATTGAAGCATACGCAGCGCCGCGCCGTTTAGCGCTTAAAATTGTAAATGTGGATGCTGCTCAAGCAGATACGCAAAAACGTTTTGACGGCCCTGCTAAACAAGCAGCGTTTGATGCGGAAGGCAAACCAACCAAAGCACTTGAAGGCTTTATGCGCGGTCAAGGCATTACGGTTGATCAAGTATCGACTTTCCAAGCAGGTAAAGTTGAAAAAGTTTGCTACTTAAAAGACGTAAAAGGCCAAAGCCTTGATGTGCTTTTACCGCAAATCTTACAAACTGCGTTGGATAATCTGCCAATTGCAAAACGCATGCGTTCTGCAGCCAGCCGTACTGAATTTGTACGTCCGGTAAAATGGGTTGTGCTGCTTAAAGACAACGATGTTGTTGATGCAACCATTCAAGACCACAAAGCAGGCAACGTGACTTATGGTCACCGTTTCCATGCGCCAGAAGCAATTACTTTAGCCAATGCTGAAGAATATCTTCCTAAGTTAAAAGCAGCTCACGTGGTTGCATCTTTTGAAGAGCGTCAAGCCATCATTGACGGTCAAGTGAAAGCTTTGGCTGACGAAGTAAATGCAATTGCGATTGTACCTGCGGACTTACGTGATGAAGTAACAGCATTGGTTGAATGGCCAGTTGCGCTGCGTGCAAGCTTTGAAGAACGTTTCCTTGCTGTACCGCAAGAAGCGCTTATCACGACTATGCAGGACAACCAAAAGTACTTCTGCTTAGTGAACAGCGATAACAAATTACAGCCTTACTTCATTACTGTTTCAAATATTGAGTCTAAAGACCCGACTCAAATTATTGAAGGTAACGAGAAAGTTGTACGTCCACGTTTGTCAGATGCTGAATTCTTCTTCTTACAAGATCAAAAGCAGCCGCTTGCGTCTCGTAAAGAGAAACTTGCGAACATGGTTTTCCAAGCTGAGCTTGGCACACTATGGAACAAGTCTGAACGTATTGCGAAATTAGCTGTTGCTTTAGCGCCAATTACGGGTGCTAACCCAGCGGATGCTGAAAAAGCTGCCCTTCTTGCAAAATGTGACTTAACTTCTGAGCTTGTGGGTGAGTTCCCAGAACTTCAAGGTATTGCGGGTACTTACTACGCAAGTCTTGAAGGTGAAAATGATGAAGTTGCTGAGTCTTTAGGTGAGCAGTATCTTCCTAAATTCGCGGGTGACGTTTTACCGAAAACGAAAACAGGTACTACCATTGCCCTTGCTGACCGTTTAGACACGCTCACAGGTATTTTCGGTATCGGTCAAGCGCCTACAGGCTCTAAAGACCCGTTTGCACTGCGCCGTTCTGCAATTGGTATTTTGCGTTTAGTGACTGAAAATGAGTTAGACGTTTCAATTGAAGACCTGATCAAACTTGCTTTAGCTGCTTATGGCGATGTATTGAAAGATCACGCGAAGACTTTGGCGGATGCTGTTGCATTCCTTGAAGGCCGTTACCGTGCGAAGTATGAAGACCAAGGCGTAGCTGTAGACGTGATTCAAGCGGTTCAAGCGCTTTCTCCAAAATCACCACTTGATTTTGATAAGCGTGTAAATGCGGTAAATCACTTCCGTAACTTGCCTGAAGCTGCCGCACTTGCTGCTGCTAACAAGCGTGTTGCTAACATTCTTGCGAAAGAAGCTGCACCTGAAGGCGCTGTGGTTGAAGCAAACTTGGTTGAAGATGCTGAGAAAGCATTATTCGCTGAACTTGCGAAAATCACACCTGTGGTTGAGCCGTTATTTGCTGCCAAAGACTACACTGCTGCATTGTCTGCACTTGCTGCACTTCGTGCGCCTGTAGATGCGTTCTTTGATGGTGTAATGGTCATGGCAGATGATGCTGACCTAAAAGCAAACCGTTTACGTATGCTTGCTCAGCTTCGTGACCTGTTCACGAAAGTGGCTGATATTTCTGTGTTACAACACTAAGTTCTGAATTAAATAAAAAAACCCGCTTTCGAGCGGGTTTTTTATTACTTTTAATATTTATTGACAGCTTACTTAAATCTTTCTAAATAATTTTTATTTTAAATTTCATAAACTTATTTACTTTATTTACTCTATAATCCTTCCAAAATATTCAATAATGTTAGAAGGGGGAATATTTAAAAATGAAGAAATTATTGGTTGTGCCTTTATTGCTTGCACTGGCTTTTACAGAAACGGGATGTTCTGCTGTTATGGCTTCAAAACAGCCTAAAAAGAAAGACCTATCCGTCATTGCACAAGGTATGCCACGTAGTACAATTTTAGCTGAAATTGGCTCTCCAATTGCCAGTGAAACTAAGCAGGATGGTAAGCGTGTTGATGTATTCTCCTTTACGCAAGGCTACAGCACTGCAAACCGCGTTGGACGCACACTGTTCCATGGTGTAGCCGATGTTGCGACACTGGGCTTATGGGAAATCGTGGCCACACCAACTGAAGCGACCTTTGATGGTAAAAAAGCAGCATTTGAAGTGACATACGACTTGAATGACCGTGTAGAGAAATTTGTACGCCTGCAATAAAAAACGTATTTTAAATATATTAAAATCCTGCTAAAACTAGCGGGATTTTTTATAAGAATAATAAATTTCAAATATGAAAGTTCCGCGTCATTATCGCCCTGATCTGTATCTTTTTATAATTCATGCCCTGCTATTAGCACTTAGTTTCGCTCTGGTGAAATTCTATCCACATATCATCACTAAGCCAGATATGAGTGGCCTGTTCTTTATGTTGATTTCGATTCTGGGTGGCATCATTGCTATCGTGATACTTGCAGTATCCTTGAGTCGCCTTGACCGTTCAGTTCGTGCATTAGCCATAAATAAATTTATCTTGGCTGTGCTGTATTGGATATCCAGCACGGCTATTTTTGTGTTGTCGGGTTATTCTGAGTTTTTGTTTAATAACCCACTGTGCATACTCATTTTTGCAGGCATTCTGTACCCAAGTTTGTATTTTTCTATCCTCAACATTGCAGAGATGCGTAAGAAAGACTGGCTCATAATAGGCGGGATATTGGGTAGTTTGGTAGTACTGTTCTTTTTGCCAGGGATTTAATTACACAAAAAAGGACGAGGCTTGCTGAGCTTTATTATTTTTTTATAGCCGTTATGGATATTTAGGTGCTTCAGCCCTAAGTTCCAATTACTGTTAAAAAACCGCTTAAATGCGGTTTTTTAACATACGTTTTAAGTGACAAAGTTAGGTTTTGAAAATAAATCTTATTCCCCTTTCAAAGTCATTTTTCGTAGTGTTAACGTTTTCATCCATTGTGAAGCTAACCAAATATGCAGCACCGTTAAAATAACGTAATAAACAAAACCTACTAAAGCGACCCATTCAATTTCATATGTGCCTGTACTACAAAATAATAGACTAATCCACAACTGCACAATCACTAAAATTAAACCCACCAAAAAATGTAAAAAAGAACGCACTAAACCCAACAACCACAAGCCAAATACACTCGATACCAAAACACCAAGCAGATATTGTCCGAGTGCCATGACCTTATGTACATCCTCTTCTGCCCGTTGGCTGTTATACCAATCATAATAAAAATCGGTTAAAAAGAATAAACTTGAAGCAACAAGCAACAGAAACTCCCAACCCAATAGTTTTAATATCTTTTTCTTCCATATAATTTTCATACCAGCCTCAGTAATATTAACTCTTATTATTTTGATCAATCATGATCTTTAATCTAACGATTGGCATTTAAATCATGACATCATATTTTATCTAAAAATTTACGAAGCATCCCACTCAACCTATTTTTCTGATGAAATCTCGATACTACCTATCCAAATACTGACGAAATTTTAAAAACTGGTTTAAAGCTCATTTTGGTATTTCAAATTACAAATCTTCATCATTCTTCATTTTTTGGATCATCAAAGCACCTTATTGCAAGTAAACTAAAGAGCCCGTACAACCCAAATACAAAAGCCTATTTCCAGATCAGTAACCTGAATTGGATTACACCATACACATGGTCAAAAGACACACTAACAACATAAGAGACTACAAGCTTTGTCCTAACTCTCCATTTCATCCGATGCTATTTTTTATTATTTAAACATTCGCATAAGGCAGTTATTTATCTATATTCAATGCTATACACTGTCAACATATAAAAAATATAGTCATCTTCATCTCAAATCCCTATACTCAAATACAACAACACTCAACAAGAAAGAACCTTATGAAACTAAAAGCACTCATTTTGACTGGTCTTGCGGGTCTTGCACTTAGCGCTTGTACATCTGCTCCAACAATTCCGCAAATCCAAGCTGGTGCATTACAAGAAGTCTCAAACATTGATGTCTACCCAAATACCACCAACAACAAAGCACAGCTCAACAAGCTAGTAGACAAATGCGTGATTGAATTTACGGGTCAGTTAGAAAATGGCAAAGTAGTAGAACAATGGACATTTAAAGGCTTAACGCTTATATCTGCTGGCTCTGCAACCTTCGCCAAAGATGGCACCAGCACAGCAACAGGCTTTGACCTACATGCACCAGAAGTCCAAAAGAACTTCCTTGCATTACGTCATCACTTTGCAAAAGAAGCCATTTCACAATGTGACTAATGTTCCGTTAAAACCGCATCACTCATTATCTGTATGAGTGATGCCCTTATCCACCTACAGCCCAAACTCCCCCACTCAAGGCTGACAATCTGAAATTTATTTACAATTCACAAGCATTGTTACCAGCCCTCCATAACTTCTCCTACAGCGTATTTGGCATGTAAAACGCTGTGTATGTTTTATCAAAAAGCGCCATTTTCAAAAAAATTGCATCTAATATCTCATCGCACACTCCGTCCTAGTACGGCGCAGTGCTCACAACAATGAGGTGTATAGAAAAATGAAATTATTAAAACACAGCTTAATTGGCACAGCTCTGCTGGTAGCTTCACCTGTCCTATTTGCAAATACAGCCATTTCTGCAAACAGTAGCACTCAGGTCGCTGTGCAAGCGCAAACACCAGGCGTTTTAAACAATCTAGGCCAAGACATTAAAACTATTGCGCATAAAACAGGTGATACCGTCGTCCAAGGCGCTGAACACACCAAAGAAGCCAGCCAAGCAAAATGGGACACCACAAAAGACAAAGTCGCTGAAATTAAAGCCACTCAAGAAGCAAAAGCTGAAGAGCACAAACAGTCATTGCATGACGATGCAGAAAAAAGCCACGACCTGCTGAAATCTAAAACAGAGCAAAGCAAAAAATTTGCATCAAATCAAAGCGAAAAAACCAAATCGTATCTAAAAAGCAAAAACCAAAAGCTGAAAGATCACATTAACCAACCACGCAGCGCAGGCTTTGACGGTGAAGGCTCAGCGCAGGTGAAAACACCTGTCGGTTCTGCAGAAATTAAAACTTCTGCAAAAACTGACGTCAGCAAAAAATAAGCCTGTATTAGACTTATTTTCCCAAGCTTCAAACAAAGCCCTTCATTTCCGATGGGCTTTGTTTTTATTGCACAACGCATTTGGCTTTCTCTTTTTACCGCGCCAAAACGCTGCTGTATAGATTTTGCATTCAAAACTTCCTATTGCGCTTTGCTTGCTTATAATGCGTTAAGACCCTTTAAGATGAATACACGTTGAGGTTTACTGCCACATGAAATTATTAAAAACCGCAGTAGGTGTAACTTTACTGCTGGCATCTCCATTACTATTGGCGCAAGCAACAGAAACTGCACCGCAAACAGAACAGCAAAACCAAAAACTGATTCAACCTTATGGTAAAAATCCAAACATCTTTCATGTTTGGGCCTATAAAGCCCAAGAAGGCGTGATTGGCGCGGCCAAAAATGTCGGTGAAATGACCGAGCGCGGTGTCGCAAAGGTTAAACCGTCCGTTGATCAAGCATGGGACAACACCAAAAACTTAGCATCAGGCACTGTACACAAAGTGGATAAAGGCGCAACACAAGCCGCGCAAACAGCCAATACCAAAATTCAAGAAACCAAAGAAGCCCTAGGCGCCAAACCGCAGCAGTCTGCACCCATTGAACAACAGTCTTTAAGTGAGCCATCTAACAATAATAATCGTAGTAACACCATAAACCCACAGCAGCAAAGCCAATCTGCAACCAACTCAGGCTCATCAACTACGTCTTATGCAGTCACCGATTTATAAGTCAGTGTTGTCTACACGCAAATAAAAGCCCATCACACGATGGGCTTTTTTATAGCTATTTTTAGATTTCTAAATACATTAATTCACTTTACGGATCGGCTGACCAGCCTTAAATGCTTCTGTATTTTCCACCATCTGCTGCACAATACGCTGACGTGCATCCACGCTACCCCATGCGCTATGCGGGGTAATGATTAAATTAGGTATAGAGGCATCCAGCAGTACATTACCTGCTTTAGGCGGCTCAACCGTCAGTACATCTGTAGCAGCGCCTGCAATTGTTCCAGCCTTGAGTGCTTCTGCCAAAGCACTTTCATTGACCACACCACCACGGGCGCAGTTAATCACAAAGGCGCTGGCTTTCATTTTGGACAAAGCATCCGCATCAATTAAATCGCGGGTATCTTCCGTTAACGGACAATGTAAGCTCAAAAAGTCCACTTGTGGCAACATTTCTGCAAACGCTATACGCTCAGGGCCAGCTGGACGGTTTGGCAAGGCTGCAATTTGAATCTGCATGCCAAATGCACGGGCTAAATTCGCCACGGCCTGCCCCAATTCACCATAACCCACAATGCCTAAGGTTTTGCCTGACAGCTCAATGATTGGATAATCCAGCAAACAAAATTGGTTGGCTTTGTTCCATTCGCCTTGCTGCACAGCTCGGTTATACTGACGGAAAGAAGTGGCCAAATTTAGCATCAACATAAGGGTGTGCTGTGCAACAGCTGCCGTACCATAGCCTTGGCAATTGCAGACGCTAATGCCTTGCTGAGCTGCCTGCACCAAATCAATGTTATTGGTACCTGTCGCAGAAATTAGAATCAGTTTTAAATTGGGACATTGCTGCATGGTTTGTGCATCAATCACCACTTTATTGCTAATGATCACATCCACATTTTTCACACGCGATAACAACTGCTCAGCACTGGTACGTTCATACAGCTGTAAATCATCAAAGACCGCATGTAGCGCACTAAAATCTAAGTCGTCTTTATCTAAAGATGCGTAATCTAAATATACCGCCTTCATGTGCTTTCCTTAAATGAGATGGGTTTAATGCATAAAATGGGCTGTTTTGCATTTAATCTAACAATGCGTGAAGATTCAAGAAAAACACATCGCTTTAACATACAAAATAACCCGCTATTTAGCGGGTTTATCTAGATGATAACGGATCGTGCTTCGAATCCGAATGACCACATAAACACTTAAAGCCAACATAATCATGAGAGCTACGGTCAAAACCGTGGCTGAAGATTCTGCTTGAACTAAGTCCTCAGCATAGATCATCGGTGAATAGCTCATACTGAGCAATGAACAACATACAGCAAGCATCAGTGGAGATTGCATACTGCTTTCCTCGCTTTTAATTTCATCCTTGGTCGATAGGCCATCCATCTATTGCCTATATTTCAACCATAGCATTCCAAACTAAAAAAGCAAGTCTCTCCCTGCCAAGGTCTTAGATCTGTCCTTCAGGTTGTGCTACAAATTGGCAGTCACTGTGTAAATCTTCAGCCATGCTGGTTGCACCAAATTCGTCTGTACTCAAATACTGCGCTTTATACGCCAATGCGTAATAGTCACTGTATTTCTTCATCAGCAATGGATGATGTCCTACCGGTACAGCTTCTTCTGTACGAATCAGTTTCATCATCTGCCGATCATTCATCACCACAATCAATGCTTGATCATTCCACACAATTTGCACGAGGCCATTGCCTTTGGCATAAACTGGAATCAGAAATTTATGATTTAAAGCGATGGCGCTAGCAGCATAACTTTCGAGCTTTTGGCTAATGACATTAAAGACCAAACCGTGCCCAAAGCGGTCGCGCAAAATACTACGCTTTTCTTGTGGCATGGTCACTTCAATACCCAGCTTACTGAGGTCTTGCTGGTCGACTTGCTTGTTGCGCAGTAATTCACGCAAGATCACTTGTTTCTGCTTGGCATCAAAAAACTGACCATCTAACATTAAGTCATTATTTTTTAAAATTTTACCCAAAGCGCTCGGATGACGTGGCAATAAGTTTTCAATCACTTTACGGTAATAAAACTTACTGTTCTTTTTCACCTTACGCATGCTTTGGTAAAAATAACCTGCATCAAAAGGATGGCGAATTAGGTCATGGACCAATGCCGAACTTGCTAATACCGCAATTGCATCGTGATTGGTATAAGGCAAATGTAAGTATTTTGCACTTGGTAACAGTGGCTTTAAGCATTCCACATGGGCACGATCTGCTGCATAGTAAGGATCATAAATAATGATGTATTCACGCGATGGCGCTACATCACCCAGCTGTACGCGCATGTGGCTATTCAGCTCTGGCTGATAAAACATGTTATAGCGTGGATCTTCAACATCTGTCGGATCAATCGAGAATTGTGGCACCATGGCCACCACACGTTGAACATTCAGCAAGTTAGAATATTTAATCGCAGCATAGCCACCCATTGAACCGCCATAAGCAATGCGGGTCGCAAACGGTGCGATCCAGCTTTGAATCTGCTCAAACATGGCCAACATCGACTGTTCAGGAAACCATGATTTCTGCTTAGGCATAATACCAATCACATTAAAATCATATTTATGCAATGACTTTTCAGCATTGATGCTATTGCCCTTGGCACGTGTAATCAAATCGCCAAATGAGAACACCAATTCATTTGAAGTGCCTTTTAAAAAAATAACCCGTATTTGGTCATCTTCAAAAATAATCTCTTTATCCATCGTTGTCCTGTTTAAAAAATCCTTTTTTGCTGATGTCACCAAGTTGCAATCTGCTGGCAAAAACTCGCCCGCATAAGAGTATGCTATTTTATAACGGTGATAAGGATTAAAAAGTGCAGAATATGACACAATCACTCCATCCTGCTGCAGAAAAAGGCTTCGGTGCAGGCGCGAGCCTCTACCAAAATGTCCGTCCAGATTATCCTAAAGCCATCAGCGCATGGCTAAAAGCGACGCTTGGGCTACATGCCAATGATCTTTTACTGGACCTCGGTGCAGGTACGGGAAAATTTCTCCCCTACCTAAAGACCATAAGCACGCAGATATTTGCTGTCGACCCTGTAGAAGCAATGCTCGCGCAATTGCATCTTGCTCATCCTGATGTTCAGACGCTACAAGCCATGAGTGATCAATTGCCTATAACTGATCAGTCTGTACGTACTGTGTTTTGTGCACAATCATTTCATTGGTTCGCCACGCACGATACTTTAGCTGAACTGCATCGCGTGTTGCAAAGTCATGGTCATTTGGTGCTCATTTGGAATCAACGTGATATTGGGATTGATTGGGTCAAAGCACTGGCAGATGAAATCTTTCCACTTGAAGGCGATACCCCGCGTTACCATAGTGGGAAGTGGCAAAAAGTATTTTCACAGCAAGCCTATTTCCACTTACAAGATCAAACCACCTTTCGCCAATTACATCATGGTACAGTAGAACAGGTTGTCTCCAAGCGCTTATTGTCTACCAGCTTTATTGCCGCTTTGCCTGATGCCGAGCAACAACGTTTAAAACAACGCTTTGAACACATTGTGTATGACTACACAGGCAAGCAAGTACAAGATGAAATTGATTTTCCATACACCACACATGTGTATGTCTTTAAAAAAAATGATTAGGGCGAGTTATGCATTACATGGTTAAATTTTTGGCGATACCTGTACTGTTAAGTACGACATTTTTCCTGCACGGTTGCGAACAAAAAAAGACAGCTCAGCAACCAGAAGCAGAGACGAGCGCTGATGATCGTATTATGAAAGAGCTGGCTTCTGAGCCGGTCAAAAGCTTTGCTAAAACCGCACAAGATCCAGATGATATTCGTGCACTACGAGACTATGACCAACGCTTTACCGCAGTCAGTGATGAGATGGAAGATGAGCTGATGCAGATGAAAGAAAGTGGCTCGCTCAGTCCCGAATTTGCTACCGAACGCAAACGTGACAATATTCAATCGGCCTTAAGCATGCTTAAGGAATTAGACCTTAAAACCGAACAAGGTCGCTATATCCAAGGCTTGATGTATCAATATTGGAATCAGCAACAACAACTTCAATTGGCTGAAGCACAGGTAGCTAACAAAGACGAAAATGCGGTTTCGAGTGCCCATATCAAAGGTTTAGGCCAGTTTATTCATGCACAAGAGCAGCTTGATCACTGGCAAGCTCAATACCCAGAACTGGCTCAACTCAATACACAAGCTGCGAGTGATGTTGCCACATCAGCTCCTTAATCTAGAACACAAAAAGGGTTCTACATGAATCCTTTTTTACTCAGTTATAAGTCAACTTAAAGCCACATCAGTCTTGATGCAAATAGGCGTGTACGCCTTCACCTGCCGCGCGACCCGTAGCGAAACAAGCCGTAAGCAAATAGCCCCCAGTTGGCGCGTCCCAATCTAACATTTCACCTGCACAAAATAAGCCAGACTGCTGCTTGAGTTGTAACTGTTCAGAGAGTGCTTCGCGCTTCACACCACCCGCACAGCTAATCGCCTCAGCGATAGGACGAAAACCTGTTAATGGAATACATAAAGCTTTAATCTGCTGTGCCAATGCTTCTGGCTGTGACCAAAGTGCCTTAGGCACTAACTCACGAACCAATGCAGCTTTAGCACTGTCTAGGCTAGCTTTGCGCCACACATTACTTTGTGACTGCTTTTTATTGGGCTGCAGTTTTTGCGCCAATTGTTGCACCGACACTTCTGGCATTAAATCCAAATAAAGTGTCATGCCTTGAGTCGCTTTAAGCATCGCCCTTAAAGCTCGACCTTGTTTATAAATCAGACCACTCTCTAAACCATAATGACTGATCACAATATCACCCATCGTACGCTCGCCTGCACCCACCCAAGCCTCTACACGCTTTAAGGGTTGGCCAAACACTGGTTGCATATATTGCGACCACGCCCGCTCTACGCCTGCATTACTGGCTTGAAAGGGTTCAATACTGTCGGCTTGTAACCAAGATTGCCATGCACCATCACTTCCGAGTTGCGACCACGACACAGCACCACAAGCTAAAACCATTGCATCAAAAGTTTCAGTCCGTGTTTCGTTCTGTTTTAAATCCAGTACCGTTAAATCTTGAGCCTCTAAGGCTGTCACTTGATGGCGATAATGAAAGCTTACACCATGCTCCACGAGACGCTTTAACCATGCGCGCAACAAAGGCGCAGCTTTCATTTCAATGGGAAACACACGACCTGAAGAGCCAATATATGATTCGATCCCAAGCCCCTTCATCCAATCTTGAATCCAATTGGCATCCCACTGCCGCACCCAAGGTGCAAGCCATTCTGCTTGGTCATAACGCTGAATAAATTGGGCTACAGGTTCTGCATGTGAAATATTTAAACCCGTCTTGCCTGCCATTAAAAACTTACGGGCAGCCGATGGCTTCTGTTCATAGACATGCACCTCATAAGCATATTGGCTCAGAACTTCAGCAGCCATTAAACCTGCTGGGCCAGCGCCAATAATGGCAACACGCTGTTTCATCATTCTGCTTCATTCTGCGTTGTGCTTGCAGTCTGACCCTGCAAAGGCTGAAAGTCATCAAAACGCGTTTGATAAGATGCAGGCTTGCTAATAATCAATTGCTGACACAACTCACCACGCTCTAAGTATTTAATTTCAAAGTGTGTACGAGCCGAATCAGCAGCGATAACTTCTTTAACAAAAGGCAACTTCCACACATCAATCAACTGCTGCTGTGCTTCAGCAATATATTCAGGAATATTACTGGCCAAAGTAATCGTACCGCCCACCTCTAAACGTGACAGTAAAAACTCAAAAAAAGGCATATTTAACCAGCGCTGTGCTGGATTATGTGGCTCTGGGTTCGGATATAAAATAAAAAATTGCTGCACTTGTGCAGGAAATAATGCATGAACCACCCAAGGCAAGGCATCCGCATGAATCGCTTGTAAATTTTTTTGACCTTCTATGCCATGTTGCTTTTGCATCGCAATAAATTTTTCACGTGTACGTTCCACAGCAATTAGTTGCTTATCCGGGTTGGATGCACTAAACAATAACGCGTGTTTCCCTTTGCCGGCACCAATTTCCACACAAATCGGTTGATTGGCAATAGCTTGGAAATCACGAGGTGCATGCATGCGCTGCGCTTGAAATTGACGAATCGGCATAATCAGATCAAACTAATAAAAACCGTACAAGTCTAACAAGTGTCGCGGTTTTTGCCTAATTGAATCATTTGCTCTGCTTGGAGTCGCCACTATGCCCACTTCTCTGAACTGCCCACGTTGTGGCGAACTCACTGTTTGGGAAAATAATATTTACCGCCCATTTTGCTCAGAGCGTTGCAAATTAATTGATTTTGGAGCTTGGGCCAATGAAGAATACACCTTACCCACCCAAGATGCGCCTCAAGCAGATGGTTCCGAGGAATAACATAAGACAGTATCACAATGTTGTTAGGTCTTTTATAGAGGGGACTTTCTTCCTCTCTTCAACTCCAAACCTACTTAAATAAGTAGCATTCCTACCATACATAACAAGTCACAAAACCGCCAAGCGCTTATACCATTTCATCAACCAATATACTTTTAACCTTCTTAAGCTACCTATGAAAATATCAGTAAAAATTTGCGCTTGTTAGCTTTGACTTCTCATAGATATGTGAATGTCATACATGGTAATTTTTTAGTGAAAAATGACTTTTTTGTCAATCACTTAGCGTTAAGTATTTTTATTTTCACCTCTATCTTTTTTTTAAGATTTAATTAAGAATATTGTCATTAATACAGATTATAAATAGTCATGAATACACAGCCTGTACTCATGTTTCAAGTGTACATAAATTTTACACTTAGTAGATGTGGGCCATCTTTATAGGCAACTCAAACAAACCTGTTGAAATGGCTTCAAAACAAAAAAAGAACGCTTTGGGGAGAGCTGTTGCTTATGAAAACGAAATTGATGTGCGCCATTATGGCGATATTTGTCTTATCTAGTGTGGGTTGTTTAATTATTGGAATACATAACTCAGACCTCATCTTTTTACTGATGGGACTATTAATGGGTACAGCTTCTGGTCTGATGTATCTAGAAGTTAAAAAGGAATATAGCAATCCTTTTAGTAAGGACTGAAGCCGAAGCTCCAGTCCTTAGTATTTAGCCAGCTTTACTTGCCACAAAAGGATTGTGTTGCTTTTCAAAGCCAATGCTACTGATTGGACCATGCCCAGAAATAAATTGGGTTTCATCTGGTAAGCTAAAACATTCACGTTGAATAGAATCTAGCAATTGCTGGTGATTGCCACGTGGGAAATCTGTACGGCCGATCGAACCTTTAAACAGCACATCACCTGTCCACAGTAGACCATACTGTGCATTGTAAAACATGACATGACCTGGTGTATGCCCTGGTGCAAAGCGCACTTCAAATTTTTCAGTGCCTAGTTGAAGCACTTCGCCACCTTCCAGCCAAGTCGTTACCTCAACTTTTTCAGGAATTGGGAAACCATACTTTGCCGACACTTCCTGAATCATATCTAACCAAAATGCGTCTTCTTTATGAGGCCCAATCACAGGCACATCCCACACTTTTTGTAGCGTACCTACTGCACCTGCATGGTCCAAATGTCCATGCGTTAACCATAATGCTTGGACCTTCAAGCCCAAAGCTTCAACTTCAGCTTTTAACTTATCTGGTTCACCACCAGCATCAATTAAAATGGCCTCTTTGCTAACCGAATCCCAAACAATGGAACAATTTTGCTGAAATGTTGTGACTGGCACAATTTTTACTTGGAGCATGGGGCGAGACCTCAAAAATCAATGCGCTAAAGTATGTTTTAAAGCATCAAGATTAGCTTGAAGCAAACTATTGAGCAATTGCAAATGATCAGCACGATTATTCAAAGCTGGAATATAGGCATAAGAACCACCACCTGCTTCACGGAATAACGTCGCATTTTCAATCGCCAACTCTTCTAAAGTCTCTAAACAGTCCGCCGAAAAAGCAGGACTGAGCACCTGTACAGACTTCACACCTTGCTTAGCCCATTCAGCCAGTAAAGCATCGGTATAAGGCTTCACCCACTCCTGCTTACCAAAGCGTGATTGGAAGCTGATAGCCCACTGATCCTCTTGTAAATCCAATGCGTTCGCAAGCAATTGAGCGCTCACGCGACAACGATCAGCATAGGGATCCCCCTTATCTGCATAAGGTTGCGGTATTCCATGAAAGGACATCAAAAGCTTTTCGGGCTGACCATGTACCGCCTGATAGTCTCGAACACTTTGTGCCAAAGCTTGGATAAAGAGCGGATGCTGGTAATAATCACGGATAATTGAAATGCCCGGTAAGTTGCGTTGCTGCGGGATCCATTTCGCAAAAGCGTCATATAAAGGCGCCGTTGAAGTCGCTGAATATTGCGGAAAAAGCGGGAATAAAATGACATGATCTGGCTGCTGTTCGCTCAGCTGCGCCAGCGTCTGCTGAATACCTGGATTGCCATAGGTCATGGCAGGAACAACCTGCAAGTCAAACTCAGGGTATTGCGCTGTCAGATGCTGCTGAACTGCTTGTACCTGCTCGAACAAAATTTCCCGCATCGGAGAGTCTTGCTGCCACACAGAAGCGTAGGCATGTGCTACACGCTTAGGACGGAAAGGCAAAATAAATAAGCGTAGGATCAGCTGCCAAATGGGTTTGGGGATTTCAATGACACGCTGATCAGACAGGAACTGTTTTAGAAATGCACGGACTGCTGGCACAGTCGGTGCATCAGGTGTGCCTAAATTGGCTAAAATCACCGTCACTTTTGCTTTCGGCGCAGAAGACATCACGCTATTCCTATGAATTAGACCAGCCTACTGTATCAGTTTTAAATCAATTTATTAAGTAGATTAATTTAAAGATTTAAATTGAAAAGTTCGATCAGAATCTAATAAATTACTTTCCAACAATTTCGTGGCCTTCGACGTGACTTGCCAAAGCATGCGTTGGCGGTCATCGCGACCAGATTGCACAATCCACTCATTTTGTCGCATTTGCATTTTGATACTGTGCAAAGCACGAATATTAATTTGTGCACGCGCAACTGCATGTGCACGAGGCATTTCTATACGCGCATCCGACAAGCCATTTTCATTTAAATATTCATTCATACGCTTGGAAAAATACTCTTCCGGCGTTGGATTCATAAATGTAGTGCCCAAAATACTCAGCATTTGTGCCCAGGTTAATTTTTTCTGAATTTTTAATTCTTTAAAATTACCGTCTTGGTAGGCATGCATGCGATATTCAAATGCAAAAACTTCATGCATCGACACTTTTGGTAAAGTTAAAAATGGATCGACTTCTCGCTTGCCTGCATCCGTTTCCAATTGTTGGATTTTATCTTTTAAAGCATCAATTTCATCTTGCAATACTTGAGTATTCTGTGGACGCACCCAACCCACCGCAGGGTAACGCTCCAACATTTGTGACATATTTAAACGCACTGCCATTTCCAAGTCACGCAGACTACGGTACGTAAAAATTTGATCTACTTCATTTTGCAAAAGCTGACGAAATTCTTTGAATTTTTCGGCTAATTCTGGCTTCTGATCTTGTAGCGCATGATCACGTGAAGATGGCTCATCGTGCATAAATACAATAATTGGCTTTTGCTTGGTCACTGCATAAATGTACTCAAGATGCATATATCCTACACCTGATACCGACTGCTCACCATAAGAGCTTCCCAATAAGATAATCACATAATCACAGTCATCAATTTGGCGACGTGCAAATGCAGTACTCAATGGTGTCCGTTGCTCTAAGCCCCAGGAGAAAAAGCCCATTCCCACAAGAGTCTGAGCTAAAATCATGCGTTCAGGTTGCATTTCGCTACCAGACGTAGAAATAAATACTTGATAACGCTTATCGAGCATTGGTTATCCTCTTCCAAGTGCACATTACAGCTACTGTGACTAAGGTCACAACATGTTCTGCGATATGACTACCCCATATAAAATAATTTTTAATTAATTAATTCAAAAGACTAACTTAAGTTATTTGATCATTAAATACCAATATTTTTAATGCTCCAAGTCAAATCAGGTGCAATAAGATGACTCAGAATTGGTTTTAAATGATCTGCATTTTGCCCACTGACATAACATTCAATGCGCACATGCTCTGGCTGCCCATCATGTTCAAATAATAACTCATTTTTAATTAAAATTCGGGCTGTTTGTCGCGCAACGGCAGTTCCTGAGTCAATTAATGTCATTTTCTGACCAAAAATATGCTGAATTGCGTCTTTTAAGAAAGGATAGTGCGTACAACCTAAAACCAAATAGTCGACATTTTGATCAACAGCAGGTTGTAACACCTCTTTAAGCGTCACCAAACATGCCTCACTCATCTGAGCACCGGCCTCAACAAAAGGCACGAGGTCTAAGCACGTAATCGTGAGCACCTCAACCTGTGCAGGTTCGGCAAAGCGAGTCATCACATCTTTGATTAATTGACCACGAAAGGTCGCTGGTGTTGCAAGAACCGCAACTTTTTTTGATTTGCTTTGTAATACTGCAGGCTTAAGGGCTGGAACTAAACCAATGATCGGAAAGTTTTCACCATAATGCTCACGTAAATAATCCAGACTAAATGCAGAAGCAGTGTTGCAAGCCACCACTGCAATTTTACAGCCTTGACGATATAACCACTCAATAGCATGCGCGGTAAGTTCACGAATATTTTGATCTTCACGTGGGCCGTATGGCACATGTGCTGTGTCGGCATAATACACAATGCGTTCTTTGGGTAAATAACGTGCAATTTCTTGTGCAATGGAGAGCCCACCAATGCCCGAATCAAAGATTCCAATCGGTGCATCTGCCCCAGCTTTTGGCATTGGATCATGGAGTGGGTATAGAGGATGTATCGCGCTCATAGTACAGAGTTAAAATTGACGTATTCGATTCAGAAAGCTTAAACCTCAGCTGTCTAATTGCAAGTGCAAATTACCACTTTTCAAGCTTAATTGTGCCTGACCTTGTTCATTTTCAGTTAACTCTCCCATTTGCACCAAATGCATAAATGTCGCGCGCTGAATTAATGCATTTAACCCAAATCGGACCTGTACATAAGGTCTTAATTCACCAGCAAATTCACGCATAAATATACGATGTGTTGCATCAACCACCACAATATCGTCTGTAGTTGTTGTGAACTGGATATAGCGCTGACCTTCTATCTGAATTTCATCAACCTGATTCACAAATAAAGGCTCATCTTCGACCTCTATTTCAATCTGCTCGACTGGGGTTTTTAAATAGAATTTATCTGCCTCTTTCCACAGTACAGTTGAGAATAGATTTATGAGGGCTTGGCGCTTGATCAATTGACCTTCGTGCCACCATTCTCCATTGGCTTTTACCTTCAAATCCATAGCGCCACAATGCTTTGGGTGCCATTGCTCTAAAGGGGGAATTGACTTTTTGTGACCGAACTGTCCATCTTTTAAGTATTGTGCAATCGCCATTAAATTTTTATTATCGGCTTGAGCTGTTTCTTTCGCCGAATTTGAGGGATTTTCATGATTATTCATAGCAGAAGACCTTACTGACGGAAAAATAATATGATTCAGCCAATTGGCTAGAACAAGGTTTAAAACTATACTAGCCCACAATATAAAAGGCACGATAATAAATTTGTGTCTAGGAATTCAGAACACTCATGGCAGCGCCAATATTAAAACGCAATATTGGTAGCCACCTTCAAACCAGATGAGGAGTCCGACATGGAACACATCGAACGTGAATCGATGGAGTTTGACGTAGTAATCGTTGGTGCAGGCCCAGCGGGTCTTTCTGCTGCGATTAAAATCCGTCAACTTGCAATTGAAAATAACCTGAACGATTTGTCCGTTTGTGTCGTAGAAAAAGGCTCCGAAGTAGGTGCACATATTCTGTCTGGCGCTGTGCTTGAACCACGTGCAATCAATGAATTGTTCCCTGACTGGAAAGAACAAGGCGCGCCTTTAAATGTGCCTGTTACTGAAGACAAAACCTATTTCTTATTGTCTGATGAAAAATCGCAAGAAATGCCGCATTGGATGGTGCCAAAAACCATGCACAATGACGGCAACTATGTCATTTCATTAGGCAACGTGGTTCGCTGGTTAGGTACGAAAGCAGAAGAACTTGAAGTATCAATCTTCCCAGGTTTTGCAGCGTCTGAAATTCTGTATCATGAAGATGGTACGGTTAAAGGCATCCAAACTGGCGATATGGGTATTGGTAAAGATGGCGAACCAACGCACAACTTTACCCCTGGCTATGAACTGCATGCCAAATACACAATTTTTGCAGAAGGCTGTCGTGGTCACTTAGGCAAACGCCTCATTTCTAAATTTGATTTAGATAAAGATGCTGATCCGCAGCACTACGGTATTGGTATTAAAGAGCTTTGGGAAATCGACCCTGCAAAACATAAAGCAGGTACGGTTATGCATGGCGCTGGTTGGCCTTTAACTGAAACAGGTTCTTCAGGTGGCTGGTGGTTATACCACGCAGAAAACAACCAAGTGACTTTGGGTATGATCGTAGACTTGTCATATACCAACCCGCACATGTATCCATTCATGGAAATGCAGCGCTGGAAAACTCACCCGCTGATTAAACAATTCCTTGAAGGTGGTAAGCGTATTTCTTATGGCGCGCGTGCTGTAGTAAAAGGTGGTTTTAACTCGTTACCTAAATTCACTTTCCCTGGTGGTAGCTTAATTGGTGATGATGCTGGCTTCTTGAACTTTGCAAAAATCAAAGGCTCTCACACTGCCATGAAATCTGGCATGCTGTGCGGTGAAGCTGTATTTGAAGCGATTGCAGCGGGTGTAGAAAAAGGCGGTGACCTTGCCATTGCTCGTGTGACTGAAGGTGAAGACTTCTTCGCTAAAGAAGTGACTGCATACACTGAGAAATTTAACAACAGCTGGTTAAAAGAAGAGTTATATAACGCGCGTAACTTTGGCCCTGCAATGCACAAATTCGGTACATTCGGTGGTGGCGCATTTAACTTTATCGATCAAAACATCTTTAAAGTGCCGTTCACGCTGCGTGACTTACAGCCAGACTACAGCGCACTTAAAACTGTTGAAGCGAACAATGTTAAACCGAACTATCCAAAACCGGATGGCAAGTTAACATTTGACCGCTTATCTTCTGTATTCGTATCGAATACGGTTCATGAAGAAAACCAGCCTGCTCACTTGAAACTGACAGATGTATCTATTCCAGTAAACGTAAACTTGCCAAAATGGGATGAGCCTGCTCAGCGCTACTGCCCTGCTGGTGTGTATGAAATTATGGAAGAAAATGACGGTTCTAAGCGTTTCCAAATTAACGCAGCAAACTGTGTACACTGTAAGACTTGTGATATTAAAGACCCGTCACAAAACATTACTTGGGTAACGCCTGAAGGCGGCGGCGGTCCAAACTATCCGAATATGTAATCTCTTTTTGAGATAAAAATAAACCCGCTGAGTGCGGGTTTATTTAGTTATATATAAAAGAATTCATTTAATTACTTAATCGTTATATCGTATTTTTTCTTAAAATTTGTCATACCACCAAAAGTACCGCCTACAAAATTACCATCTAGCAAAATATAGTAATTTCCTTTTACTCTTGGAGTCCCATACACTTTTATAGTATTCTGGAAAAAAAAATCATCTTTCCCATTTTTCTGGATACTAATTCCAGAGTTTTCTGGCAAATCTGTTTTAATAACAAGATCCCCTATAATTTTTAACTTTTCAATTTCAATACTATTATCATAATTTTCACCATATTTTAATTCTGGTAATTTATTAGGTTCTATTTGAATTTTATGGTTACATCCTAATAACAATAAAAAAACAAAAAAAAATGGATAATAAAAATTATTTTTCATTATGCTAAACCTCGCTCATATATATACACACCCCAAGTATAACTAATCAATTCGTCTAACGTTAAATTACTATTTTGCTCAAAGGATTCCCCCCAACTAAATGCTTTAAAGCTAACAAATTGAGATTTCAAACTTGAGGAATTTACTAAATTACCAGCTACTTTGATGTTATCATCTAAAACCACCCAATGAGTAGGAATCACGTTAGAGTGTCTTGTTTGGCCTTTTAAAATACTACTACTTGTTAACAACACAATAAAATATTTTTTTGCATCATAGTTACTAGTTTCTATTAATGCTTTAAATTTATTTTCACCAATATGATAAAAAATTACTTTTTTAAAACCAATTAATCTAAACCATTCAAGCACATCTCCTGGAGGGCTTACAGCAGTTGGTGACTCTCCCAATTCAATAGTATAATCAAAAATAATATTTGCCGAATCTCTAAGACTTCCTAATGTAATCCAATCAACAGCGGGTATTAAAGGTTGATCATTGCTATCAAAATAATTTTTAACTGTTCTAGCTCCGTCTTTATCAGGTTTTATTTTCAAATCATTAACCTGAGTTTCTCCTTTTTCCCATAAATCTTTAACAATTTTTTTATAAATATTAGCATTTGCATTCAGAACACAATAAAAAAAAGCTGCTGGACCACATAAATTTGTTCTGTTCTGATCTGGATATTTTTCTTTCAATCTACTCAATAATCCTTGCTGGATCTTTTCCTTTGTAAATGGATCAAGTTCATCACCTACTGGATGTTGAGTGCTTACAAAAATTCTCTTATTAGTTATATTTAATTTTACTAAATTCTTATTACCCCCATTAACAACCTTAGTTATACCATTAGCTTCCATATAATTAACAAAATCATATTTAATTTTATTGTTTTTTATATTATCAAATGTAAATTCAGAAACTATATTTGTTATTATTTTTTTATCAATAACGACTGTAAAAGTAACACCATCACGCTTGTATAAAGTAAATTCTATAAGCATATCCTTTGCTGAATCTACACTCGAAATAACAGTAAATAATTCCGTCTGATAGTTGTTTTTTAATGGATATTTAACTCCTTCCTTAATTTTCTTCCCACTATCTGAAACAATTTTATTTGTTGATATATTAAATATGCGAAAACTATAATATAGTTTTTTAACAGGCACATTAGATTTAACTACAACAAATGGGTAAAAATCAGCCATACTTTCCTCTAAATATCTAAATAATTATTTATTTTTAAATGAATAGAGACTTTTTCTTTATTCATAGTTTTTATTGGATTTGTATAACCCTGATCATCAGTTACACTTTCAAACACAGAACCATTTTCCAAGAAAGCAATATATTTAGTATTTTTATAAGGAATACCATCATCATCTTGCATTAAAAACACAACATCATATTCATTTTCATCCCCTAAAATGGGTAAAGAAGTCTTTGAAGCCTGAACAATTGCTCCCCCCTGCAAACGTATGCTGCCCTGCCTTCACCTCAAACTTTCCAGCAGTCGTTGGCAACACCCCTGCACTACTGATTTCAATTTGACTGCCACCTGCAGTCAGCACTATTTTCTTACTGGCTTTAATTTCCACGCTATCTTCCGTCGAAATAATTTGAATACCTTTTCGTGCAATAAAGTCCGCTCCATCACATTGGGCTTGGATTTCAACTTTGCCTTTGCCTGCATACGCACGCAATCCTTCTTGCGCTGCAAATAGACTAATCTTGCTTTGTGCATGAGCAATGAAGGATTTTTGACTGCTGATATTAATGCTATCACCTGCACTTTGGCTAATCTGCCTATCTGCTGAAACATGTATATCTTCATTGCTCGTCATCGCAATTGAGTTGGGCGCAGATAAAATCATTAAAGCTTGTTTAAAAGCATCGGCTTTTTCTTGACTGCCTTTTTCGATTTGTGCAATGAAGTTTTTTAAATTATCTAAGACTTCAAGCGGGTCAGTCTGTTGATTCTTAGCCACTTCACTTAATGCTTTACTGCTGTTTAAGTTGGCTTCGATTTGTTCTTTTGCAGCTTGTGCATCGAGGTGCATTGCTGCTGCTTGTTGTTGCGGGTGCGTACTGACAAGTAGCCCCTGTCCTGCACGTACTGCTCCCCATTGGTCTGTTCTTAGTTCAAAGCCCTCGCCTCGACCTTCACTTTCTGCAGTTTCTTTGGGATGACTGAGGTTTCCTAAGTTGAGCTGAGTGGCGCCATGGGTACTTTGTAATTGTGTAGATATCTGTCCAGTCGTATCATCAAAGCGCAGTTGTCCAAAGCCTTCACCTTGTACTTCCTTGCTTTTTATTCCAGCCAGCTTTTTGGTCTCGGGTAATTGACCTTTATTGTCAAACTTGGTTGGACTGCGCTGTGCTTCATGTATGCGCCCCACCACAAATGGTCGGTCGATATTGCCGTCAAAGAAGTCGATGACCACAATTTCATTAATACGCGGCAAGAATCTTGCGCCATAGCCTTC